>MWYX01000029.1 GCA_002050465.1 Chitinophagales bacterium 65-1 | reverse complement strand
GGTGAAATGACAACAGTAACTTCGGTACTTGAAAAACTAAGAGTTAAAAAACGTGACAAAGAGTTTAGAATGACTCCTGAAGGTTTTACTGCAGGTACAGGAAAATATTATAAGCCTGAAGATCTTAAAATTATAAAGACTTATCGTTTTGAGGGTGAATCAGATCCTGGCGACTCATCAATAATTTATGTTATTGAGGCCAATGATGGATTGATAGGCTACAGCATGGATGCTTATGGAGCTTATAGCGACCATGGTGATGATGGCTATGCTGATTTTATTAGGAAGATAAATGTTGAGGAAAGAGATGAGCAGCAAATTTTTCAGGATTGATAATAAAAGTTTTTCTATTGTTTACTAATCATTGATATCCAACTATCAATGATTTTTTTATTATATGATATGAAAGCAAAGCCTAAAACAAAACAGCATTCGTTTTTTTATAAAAACAGTTTAACTATTGTTTTTATGTTGCTTTTTATACTCTCCCTTTTAGGACAAGCTATTAGTGGTTGGAAAGATCATAATGAATATCTTAAAGATAAACGGCAAACGGAATTGTCCTTAAGTGAATACTCCATATCGCCCCATTTTATACAAGCCACCTTTGAGAATTGGGAAAGTGAATTTTTACAAATGGCCTTATTTGTAGTGCTTACAATTTGGTTACGGGAAAAAGGCTCATCCGAATCTAAGCCACAGGATGGAGAAGATGAAGTGGATAAAGTTACAAAAGCAAAATCTAACTCGCCATGGCCTGTTAAACGTGGAGGTTTTATTTTAAAATTGTATGAAAATTCTTTATCAATTGCCTTATTTCTTTTGTTTATTATATCATTTTTAATGCATTGGTATGGCAGCTTGAAAGAATATAATCTTGAACAGGCACTTGAAAATAAACCAATGGCAAATGCAATGGAATATTTAGGTATGCCAACATTTTGGTTTGAATCTTTTCAAAACTGGCAAAGCGAATTTCTTTCGATAGCTGCTATTGTTTTCCTTTCGATTTATTTAAGGCAAAAAGGATCAGCACAATCCAAACCTGTAAATGCAGGATATGCTGAAGATGAATGAGGCATTAATCATAGATCCTTTTTACAGCATCGCGGCATTTCTCCATAATAACTTTTCGCTTAAGACTCATTTTTGGCGTTAACTCACCTGTATCCACAGTCCAGTCATGCGGCAGTAATTCAAACTTTTTTATCTGCTCTACATTATTAAAATATTTATTAAAACCTTCTACAAGGTCTTTATAGAATTCAATCACCTTTTCATTCGTTATTATCTCGCTGTCTGATGTAAATTCAATATCATTTTCTTTGCACCATTGTTTTAAATTAGAATAAGAAGGAACTATTAATGCACCAGTGTATTTTTGTTCAGCGCCGATTATCATCGCATTTTCTATATACATCGATTCTTTCAATTTACTTTCTATCGGCAATGGCGAAACATATTTTCCTCCGCTTGTTTTAAACAACTCTTTTTTTCTGTCAGTAATCTTTAAACACTTATTGTCTATCATCATACCGATATCTCCTGTTTTAAACCAACCCTCTTCTATTACCTCAGCAGTAAGTTCGGGATGTTTATAGTAACCCATCATTATATTTGGCCCTTTACATAATATTTCTCCGTCATCAGCTATTTTCACCTGCACTCCCTGTATTACAGGCCCTACAGTTCCAAACATTCTGCCTTTTACATCCCATTTGTTTACACTAATTACAGGGGAGGTCTCAGTTAATCCATAGCCTTCCAGAATTGGTATCCGGGCCGCTGTAAATATTCGTATAAGCCTAACCTGACAGGCAGCCCCACCGCTCACAATTGCTTTCACTTCTCCTCCAAGTGCCTCTCTCCATTTTTTAAAAATAATTTTATTAGCTACCGATAATTTTAATGTATAAGCCACTCCCAGGTTTTTGTTTATCTCAAATTTTGTTGCAAGATCATGGGCCCAGAAAAATAATTTTCTTTTTACGCCGGTTAGCTCACTTCCCTTTGCCATTATTTTATCATATACTTTTTCTAATAACCGCGGAACGGTAGTGAACAGTTGGGGGTGTACTTCTTTAAGATTATCACCAATTGTTTCGAGGCTTTCAGCATAATAAATTGAAGTGCCCGTATACATGTACAGGTAACTTACCATTCTTTCCAGGATATGATTCAAGGGTAAAAAGCTTAGGGCCCTCATTTTTTCACCGGGGGGAAAACAAGGAATGCTTGCCAGCACATTGGTAACTATATTACTATGAGACAACATTACTCCTTTAGGAATACCCGTTGTTCCTGATGTATAAATAATTGTTGCAAGATGATCTGCAGTAATTGTATCAGCAATATTTTGAACACGATTCAAAAGATCAGGGTCATTATTTAAAATCTCTGTCCAATGTTTTACGCCAGGTAATCTTTCAAAAGAGAAAATTTCTCTTAATTGCGGAAGTTTATCTTTTATACTTTGTACTTTCTCATAAAGCCCGGCATCATTTACAAAAATTATTTTTACTTCTGCATCCCGTAAAATAAACTCCAGTTCATTTACAGTAATTGTAGGATAGATGGGTGTAAGTACCGCTCCAATTTGTTGCACAGCCAGGTCAATCATTAACCATTCGGGCCTGTTTTTAGAAACAATGGCGATCTTATCTCTTCCCTCAGGTGATTTATCATTATAACTAATGCCGGAATTTAATAAGCCTGCACCAAGGCTATTTATGGTATTTATAACTTCCTGCGTACTGTATTTTTTCCAGGTACCATCTTCTTTTCCTGCCAGCATATCATCAAGAGGAAAATTTTTAAGCTGATACCTGATAATATCAAATAATCTTTTTGGCTCGTTCATTTATAAGATTTGTTAGTTCAATCTTTTGAAGAAGTTTCATTTTGCTTATTTACAAGTTTTTCCTGGCTATTGCCCCAGGCTTCAAAAAACTGAAATAATAGACTTAATCCCCAGGCAAGCATTACCCATGCAGGCCATGGAGTATTCCCTCTAAGTGATCTATCATTTGTTGTAAACCACCATAAAACCCATAAGATCCCATTTACAATAAAATACGCAACAAGGTTCCGCTGAAAGTTAGCAATTTGACGGGCTAATTTCCGTAACCCTTTATCGCGGTTTGAATACATTTGTATCTTTTTAGAATCGATATTATTAACAAGTTAGATAAAATACCAGAAATAAAAAACCCCGAAACATTCGGGGCTTCTCAAAAAAAATTATTTATTACTTATGATAATATTGTCCCGCAGGTACTTTAAAAATTCTGTTCTTTTGAAAATTATTAAAATCAGTATATTCTGTGGCATGAGCGCTGGTCCAGTTCTGGTATGCCATTAAGTTTTCTGTAGCACCAAATATCCATTGATTATATGCTGGAAATAACCCATCTCTCAGTAAATGCCGGTGATATTCAAAAAGCCTGAAAGGGAATTTGGACGCATACTTTTCAAACCAATCCAAAACAAAACGAGTTCTTATCATTGTAAGCGATTCTGCATTAATTCCATTTTTTGTAATGCTGATTGCTTTATTCATAGACTGCAGAAAGGCCTGTTCAAAACTATTTTTTCCTTTAAGATTTTTTAAAAGCTCATCCGAGAACAATTTTTTATAGCTATCCAGTAAAACACTCTTCATTTCTATTGTACGGCCCGATAAGGATTCGATATTAAGAAATATTTCTCCATAGATGATACTCCAGATTCTATCAGTAGATAAATAATAATACTTGGCAGCATTATAATAATTGCCTGAATACCCGGGATCAACTTCTATTCCCTTTTCCCATTGACCTATGGCAGCAGGATTCTCCAGGGAAGATAAAATCTCTCCGTATTCATTATATAATGCACCACTTTTAGGAAATTTCTTTATTCCCTTTTTATACATTGCCTCTGCCTCTTTTACCTGGTTAAGCGCTTTATAAATTACACCTGCAATCTGAAAAGCCTGATCATCTGTATCTTGTCTCTCTAGCCATGGCTTAATTGTTTCCAGGGCTTTAATATTTTCTTTCTGCAGATAATAACTAAGCGCCAGGCTTTTTGCAATTTCTATATCCTCAGGAGATTGTTCCAGCGCTTTAATTAATAATAAAGAGGCATTAGCATAATCTCCCTGGCGGGTATATGCCTTTGCATTTTCCTGCAATTCTTTTACATCCTGCTGTTGAGCGAAAGATGTGATGGAACATATAAGGCAAGCGAATAAAAAAAATCTTTTCATTATTTTAAAGATAAACCGGCACTTTCGTGTTCGGCAAATTTAATAAAAATAAACCCGATAATACCAGGATCAAACCACCAGATGTGTTAATAATCCATCTCTTAGTTTAGGCTCAAACCAGGTACTTTTCGGAGGCATAACATTTCCGCTATCTGCAATGTCAAATAATTGCTGAACTGTTACAGGATATAAGCTAAATGCAATAGCCATTTCCCCGCTGTTAACCTTTTCTTCCAGCTCATGTAATCCCCGGATGCCTCCGATAAAATCTATTCGTTTATCTGTTCGCTGGTCAGCAATTCCCAGTATGGGTTGTAATAAATTATGTTGGAGAATGGTTATATCTAATTTTTCAACCGGATCATCATTACGTAAACTATTGTTGAAGGTTAGCTTATACCATTGATAATTAAGATACATGCCAAACGTATTAGGCTCCTCAGGTAAAAAAGCCTTGTCCTTTTTTTCAATTAAAAAATTTTCTTCAACCATTTCAAAGAATGCTGTTTCTGTTAAACAGTTCAGGTCTTTAACCACACGATTGTATTCCAGTATTTTAACCTGATTGGATGGGAAAAGGGTAGTTAGAAGATAATTTGCAGCATTGTCATTTTTTTCTCCTGTGGTGTCCTTTTGGATAAAGAATGCTTTTGCCTTGGCTGCTGAAGCTGCCCTGTGATGGCCATCGGCTATATAAGTACAGGGAACTTTCTCTTTAAATAAAGAGGAAATTTTTGAAATGGTTTCTTCATCATTAATTATCCAGATGGCATGTTGAATAATATCATCTGAAACAAAAATATAAACGGCGCTTCTTTCTTTTTTCCACTTATCTATGATTGCGTCTATCTCATTAATATTTTTATAAGCAAGAAAAACATTGCCGGTTTGAGCGCCTGTAGTTTTTATATGATTAATCCGGTCCTGTTCTTTTTCCGGACGGGTAAATTCATGCTTTTTAATAAGATCATTTTCATAATCATCAATTGAGCTGCAACAAACAAGGCCGGTTTGAATATGATCATTACCAGTATTCAGCCTGTCCGGCATTACCAATTGATATATATAAAGGCATGGCTTGCTTTCTTTGAATAAAACATTTCGGCTGATGAACGCATCAAGGTTCTCTTTAGCTTTATCATATACTTTTTGCGAATAAGGATCGGTGGTATCAGGAAGATCAATCTCACTTTTTGTGATGTGTAAAAATGAATATGGATTACCCTGGGCTTCTACTTTAGCTTCTTTACTATTAAGCACATCATATGGCTTGGATGCAACAAGTTTTGCATATTGTGCTTCCGGCCGTAATGCTTTAAAGGGTATAATTGTAACCATATTTTATAAGGGTTGCAAATATAACCAAAGAATTTGCAAAGATTTATCAGGTGGAAAACTAACCAACTTTATTTGAAAATTCTTTCATCACATCAACCAACACCTGGACACTGGTTAATGGTGCCGCATTATATAATGAGGCCCTGAAACCACCTGCAGTTCTGTGGCCTTTTATGCCGATTATATTTTGCTGCTTTGCAAATGCTAAAAAAGCTTCTTCATGTTCTTTATCTTTTATCATAAAGCATACATTCATTTTACTACGGTCTTCTTTTGCAACAGTACCAAAAAATAATGGATTGTTATCTATCTCATCATAAAGTAATGAAGCCTTTTCATTATTCAGTTGTTCAATAGCTGCCACACCACCCATATTTTTCAACCATCGAAGCGTAAGCATACAAACATACACTGCAAAAACAGGTGGGGTGTTAAGCATGCTGCCTTCTTTTATGTGGTTGCGGTAATCCATAATGGTGGGGATGACACGCTTTACTTTTCCTAAGATATTTTTATTTACAACCACAAGGTTTACACCTGCGGCTCCAACATTTTTTTGAGCGCCTGCATAAATTAGATCGAATGAATTAAAATCTATCTGCCTGCTTAAAATGTCACTACTCATATCTGCCACCAACGGTATACTTACATTCGGTATCTTTTGCCACTGCGTTCCGTATATCGTATTGTTGGTAGTGATATGAAAATACTTTGCATCATTAGGCACTGCAAAATCTTTGGGAATAAAAGTATAGCCAGCCTCTTTTGAGCTGCATACAACATCAACATTTCCATAAAGCTTTGCTTCTTTAATAGCTTTGGCGCCCCAGATATCTGTATCAGAATATGCTGCGGTTTCTTTTTCATTAAGCAAATTCATCGGCACCTGCATAAATTGAGTGGAAGCGCCCCCATGTAAAAAAAGCACTTCATGCTCATTATTCAACCGCATTAGCGCTTTTACTAATGCCCTTGCCTCATCCATTATTGCCTGAAAAATTGGCGTACGGTGGCCAATCTCTAAAATGGATAAACCTGTATCATTATAATTTAATACTGCCAGCGAAGCTTCTTCAAAAACCTGCTTGGGCAATATAGATGGCCCTGCATTAAAATTGTGAACACCCCCTATCCCCTCCAAAGGAGTCCCTTGTGACCTGAAAGGGGAATTAACTTCTTTCAATTATTATAATTTTTTTTTGCAAATGTAAGTAATTGAGGCTTTTTTAAATTGAGGTTAAGCAAGTAACATCTCACTTGTATATTGAGTGTTGAAGTTGTGTGTTGAATATTTAATTTAAAAAAACACGCAATAATCAATACTCAACATTCAAGTAAAGGCAATTAATCAATATGACCATCATCATGCTCTCTTCCTTTTCCTTTATTATTTTTCCATTCTTCATTCAACTTTTCAAACTCTTTCATATCAGTTTCAGAAAACTTTTGTTTGGCAAGCGGTGTTAGGTCTGGCTGGCCTGCATTAACCCATGCAGTGTACCAAAAAGAGGCAAGTGACAAAATTGCCAGCCGCATTCTTTGTTCTATCATTCCGTTCAGTTTTTTATTATAAGCAATGGTAAAAGCTGATGAATATTGTCTTACAACCATATTATTTCTTTTTTCAAAAGCATATTTTTTATCTGCAGGAAATTGTTTTGTCAATTCCCTTTCAAACAGCAAAACGGAATCTGAGGCCCTTGCGCTTTCCAATACCCTTGCCCATATGAATTCTCCGGGGTTTTGTATATACTGAGCTTTTCCAATAAAAAAATCAAATTCTTTATCAGCCAATAATTCAGGCACACGGCTTTCCCAAAAACCATGAATACCTTTTTGATTGGTTAACTGTCCATTATGGTTACTGCTGGTGTGTAACGGTACATGAGCATCTGCTATATAATGCCCGATGTCTGCACTGTTCTTCATTATGGCAGTAAAATTTTTTGCTTTAAAAGCATCTGTTAACCGGGAAAGCATCGTCTGAACATGCCAGGGAACAATTCCATTTTTAAGCAAAGTATCTTCACCATATTTAGCTACAGCATCAATCCATTTTCTCGGCAATTCAGGGTAAGGATATTGTCCATAGTTATCTATATCGATATAATGCCTGGGTGCCTCATCGGCAACTACATTTCTTCTCATATCCGGGTTTACAGCATGTGTTGCTATAAAATCAATGTTTGGCTTATATAAGGCCAGCATTTGAGGGGGCAATAAAAAAACAGCATAATAATTTATTTTTTTATGAGCGAAAAATCCCCAGCAATAACTTTTGCTATGGATGGCAAGTAAGGCGATAAAAAATAGTATCTTTTTCAATGATAATTAATAATAAATTTAATCAAGTACAGCTCTTTGCTCTTCAATAACTTCAGTAACGCCGCCACTCATAGCAAACTTCATAGTTTGGGCAGGGCTGATGTTAGTGATTGCTTTTACTCTTTCTTTTGGAACTATGTATACATTACCTGCCACCGAATAAGACATCGGAACATATACTGCCACAAAATCAGCTAAATCAAATCTGCTCATATCATGCTGGGT
Source organism: Chitinophagales bacterium 65-1 (assembly GCA_002050465.1). Classification (GTDB taxonomy): domain Bacteria; phylum Bacteroidota; class Bacteroidia; order Chitinophagales; family Chitinophagaceae; genus Ginsengibacter. Next base: position 5,798 of record MWYX01000029.1, on the reverse strand, counting down.
AATAAAACCAACCCGCCATACATTATTATTTTCTATGTTAGCCAGTACGCTATGGGTAAATTTTTTTTTACTTCCTGCAAATGCTTCAAAAAAATCTTTAATAAAAGAATAAAGAAGTTTTATTCCCGGCGTTTTATCCAGCAGCTGGTCTATTACAGTTAATATCCTGCTCATCATAAAGAATGAGCTCAGATATCCTACAAGTAATATAAAACCAATAATTATTATAAAACCTAAGCCCGGGAAATTAATAGCCGGCCTTAGTATACTGTCTATTTTATCAAACACCACGTAAATAGCATAAACCGTAATGGTAACAGGGCCTAAAATAAGCAGTCCCTGTAGAAAATATTGTATAAGTTTTTGATATCGGATAGAAGGGGGCATAACTTTTTTCTATAAAGATAACAGATACCGTTATTGGGATAAGATTTAATTCATAACACAAAAATAATGTATGGAAACTTTGGTAACACAAAAAGTTTCCATAGTTTTGCGCTTCCTATATGGAAAAGAAAATGAAAGAGCGTATAAAACAAAAGGCTGATGAACTGTTCAGGAAGTATGGAATAAAATCTGTTACTATGGATGAAATAGCTGTAAGACTTGGCGTCTCTAAAAAAACAATATACCAGTCTTTTACTAATAAAGATGAATTAGTGGATGAGGTAATAGGCGAATTACTTATCTATAATCAAACATGCTGTAATAGAGACAGGGCCAGTGCCACAGATGCAATTCATGAGGTGTTTCTTGCTATGGAAATGATTCAGCAGATGTTCCAGAATATGAATCCTGTTATTTTACATGATATAGAAAGAAACCATCCTGTAACATTTCAGAAATTTCTTCAGCATAAATACAAATTTCTTTTCCAGATTTTAAAGGAAAATATTGAGCGGGGAAAAAAAGAAGAATTATACCGGGCGGATGTAAATACCGAGGTAATAGCCAAAATAAGGCTTGAAACAATGATGCTTCCATTTAACCAGGAGATTTTTCCAAAAAACAAATATAATCTTGTTGATCTTGAACGCCAGTTAATAGAACATTATCTTTTTGGTGTTTCTACTATGAAAGGCTATAAGCTTATTTTAAAATATCAGCAACAAAGAAAAAAAGTTTTATAAAATGAAATTAAAACCAGTTATTAAATTAGTATTCCTGCTTTCCCTGGCATACACTCAAAGTTTTGCACAAACAAATTCTTTTACTGCAAGAGAAGCTGTTGATTATGCTTTAAAATATTCTGCACAGGTTAAAAATGCATTACTCGATATTCAAATTCAAAGGCAGACAAATAAAGAGATCACAGCAATGGCCTATCCGCAGGTTAACGGTAACATATCTGTTAATGATTATCTATCTCTGCCTACAAGCCTTATTCCCGCTGAATTTACGGGTGGGGCACCGGGCACATTTATTCCATTGAGATTTGGTACAAAATACAGCGCCAGTTATGGTGCAGATCTTCAGCAGATATTATTTGATGGGCAGGTATTTGTAGGGTTGCTGGCAAGAAAAACCGCAATAGATTTCTCAGCTAAAACAGCTGAAGTAACCCAGGAATTGATAAAAGTCAATGTTTATAAAATTTATTACCAATTGGTGGTGGGCTATAAACAAATTGAAAGTATTGATGCTAATATCAGCCGCTTTGAAAAATTGCTACATGATACACGAGAGATATATAAAAATGGATTTGCAGAAAAGCTTGATGTTGATAAAGTAGAAGTTCAGCTAAATAATCTTAATACAGAAAAACTAAAAGCACAAAATCAATTAGAAGCAGGGTTGGAAGCATTAAAGTTTTTAATGAGTATGCCTCAAAAAGATAAACTGGTATTAACAGATACTTTAAGCGAGGAAGAATTGAGGTCAAATATATTGGAAGAAAGCTATAACTACAATGACAGAAAAGAATTTCAATTATTAACGCTGGGATCAAAATTAAATGAGTTCAACATCCGGAGATATAAACTAAGTAAGATACCTGCCATTTCAGGGTTTTTTAATTACAGTAAAAATGCCCAACGCCAAAAATTCAACTTTTTTAAAGGTGGAGAAGACTGGTTTACTACTTCAATTATTGGATTAAGAGTTAATGTGCCCATTTTTGATGGAGGTGCAAAAAATGCCAGGATAGAAAAAGCAAGACTGGAATTATTTAAAACCAGAAACAATATTGAACAGCTAAAATCATCTATTGATACTGATATTGAGCAGGCAAGAATAAGAATGAAAAGCGCACTTGCTACTATAGAAAGCCAGAAAAGGAATATACAATTGGCGGAACAGGTTTACAGAACTACAAAATTGAAATACGAGCAGGGACTAGGAAGTAACCAGGAAATATACAATGCACAAACTGAATTAAAAGTGGCGCAAAATAATTATTATAGCTCATTGTATGATGCTATAACTGCAAAAATTGATTACTTAAAAGCCGCAGGCAAATTATAAATTTTTTTAATAATAAAGAGTATATGCATAAATTAAAACTAACGGTATGGATAATTGGATTGATGCTTTTTTCAGCATCCTGTGGCAGTAGCAAAAAAGAAACAGAATCTGTTTTAACAGAAAAAAAAGTGGAGCTGGAAAAATTAAAAACTGATAAAATCAAAATCGAAGAAAAGATAAAAGCGCTGGAAACAGAGATTGCAAAACTTGACACCGGAGCTGCTAAAAGTGAAAAAGTAAAATTGGTAAGTGTTATACCTGTTACGGTGCAAAACTTTCAGCATTTTATTGATCTGCAGGGAAGAATTGATGCAGAAAATATTTCTTATATAACCCCCCGTGGTATGGGCGGACAGGTAAGGCAGATCTTTGTAAAAAAAGGCGACAATGTAAGAAAGGGTCAATTACTTTTAAAACTGGATGATGCTATTGCCCGACAGAATGTAGTGGCAATGCGGCAAAGCATGGGGTCAGTAAGAACGCAACTCGATCTTGCACGTTCTGTTTACCAACGCCAAAAAAATCTCTGGACACAGAATATAGGAACAGAGGTACAGTTATTAAATGCAGAAGCTAATGTGAAGAGCCTTGAGAATCAGCTCAGGACAATGCAGGAAAATGTGAAGATGGCACAGGAGCAGGCAGGGCAGAGCAATGTGTACAGCAATGTTTCGGGTATAGCTGAAGAAGTAAATATTCATGTTGGGGAAACATTTACAGGTTCACCCATGGCTGGTATTAAAATAGTAAATACAAGTGCCCTTAAAGTGGTTACTGATATTCCTGAAAATTATTTGAGCCGGATAAAAAAAGGCTCCTCTGTTCAGGTAGTAATTCCCGATATCAATAAATCATATCCTTCCACTATATCAGTAATTAGCCAGTCAGTAAGTGCAACTTCACGTGGCTTTACGGCGGAAGCAAAAATTCCTTACGATCCCTCTTTAAAACCTGGGCAGTCTGCAGTGGTTAAAATTTTAGATTATTCAAATGCAAATGGAATAGTGATCCCTGTAAATCTTGTGCAGAGTGATGAGACGAGCAAATATGTTTATGTTTCGGAAAACCAAAGCAATGGAAAAACTGTTGCCAGGAAAAAGAAGGTGGTTATTGGAGAAGTATATGGAGATAATGTAGAAATAAAAAGTGGTTTAATTGCAGGTGAACAGTTAATAAGTGAAGGATACCAGAGCTTATACGAGGGTCAATCTATCACAACAAACATCCTAAATTAACACCCTCTAAATCTCCCTAAAGGAGACTTTGAAGGTCTCTGCAAAATTGATGATAAAATATAATTGATGAATTGGATATTCTAAAGTACCACCCCTCAAACAGATTTTGCTGCTTTCCTTCTCCTTTAGGAGAAGGTGCCCGAAGGGAGGATGAGGGTAGATGAGTATAGAATTAATGTACAGAGTGCGAAGCCAATGAAGATGATTATATAACTAACTGCTGACTACAAAAATATTTTTATGAATTTAGAAGAAGGAAAAAGGAAATTCAAAGAATTCGGTCCCACGTCATGGTCTGTAGATAACCGCACGGCTATTTACATCATTGCGATACTAATAACACTGTTTGGATTATACAAATTCAATACCCTCCCCAAGGAACAATTCCCTGATATTGTAGTTCCTACCATAAGTGTAACAACTGTTTATGTGGGAAATTCTCCAAAAGATATTGAGAACCTTGTTACAAGGCCTATCGAAAAACAATTAAAAGGCATAAGTGGCGCCAAGGTTAATAAAATTACCAGCACATCCCAAACTGATTTCAGTTTGATCATAATTGAATTTGATACAGATGTAAAAACGGAGCTTGCTAAATTAAAAGTAAAAGATGCCATTGATAAGGCACAAACTGATCTGCCCAATGATCTTACTTCTCAACCAAATGCGCAGGAATTTGCCTTTAGTGAAATGCCTATCATGTTTGTAAATGTTAGCGGAGATTATGATGGAATAAAACTTAAACAGTTTGCAGATAAAATGCAGGATAAGTTTGAAGAGCTTACAGAAATTACCCGGGCAGAAATTGTTGGCGCTCCTGAAAGAGAGATACAGGTAAATGTTGATCCATATAAAATGCAGGCAGCAAGAATAAGCTTTATGGATATAGAAAATGCCATAAGCCGGGAGAACAGCGATATAACAGGAGGTTTGATTGAAGTTGGAGAAATGAAACGTACCCTTAAAATTAAAGGGCAATTTACCAGTGCATTAAATCTTCAAAATATTATAGTACGCAGCAGTGCAAGGGGAGCAACGGTTTATTTAAAAGACATTGCCCAGTTAAAAGATACCATTAAAGAAAAAGAAAGCTATGCCCGATTGGATGGGATGAATGTTGTAACAATTAACATTGTAAAGCGTGCCGGTGAAAACCTGATAAATGCCGCCGCCAAAATAAAAGATATTGTTGCTAAAATGCAGGCAGATGAAGAACTTCCCAAAGATCTGAAAGTGGTTATCACCGGCGATCAGAGTAAAGCAACTGCAACATCATTTAATGAGCTGGTAAATACTATTATCATTGGTTTTGTGCTGGTATTACTTGTTCTAATGTTTTTTATGGGGGTAACCAATGCATTTTTTGTTGCGCTGAGTGTGCCGCTGAGTGTGTTTGTTGCTTTTTTATTTTTACCAATTGCTGATGGAATTATAGGTACCAGCGTTACATTAAATTTTATTGTGCTGTTTGGCTTATTGTTTGGTCTTGGCATTATTGTAGACGATGCAATTGTTGTAATTGAAAATACACATCGTATTTATAATAATGGTAAGGTTCCCATAATACGAAGCGCTAAAGAAGCCGCAGGTGAAGTTTTTATCCCGGTGCTGGCAGGTACTGCAACAACGCTAGCTCCTTTCTTTCCCCTCCTGTTCTGGAAAGGTATTATCGGAAAGTTCATGATTTATCTGCCTACCATTTTAATATTAACCCTTGCAGCATCTTTGATTGTTGCCTTTATTTTTAACCCTGTATTTGCTGTAAGCTTTATGAGGCCGGAAGGCAAAGAATATGAAGATGCCAAGAAAAATATATTTAGAAAATGGTGGTTCTGGAGCGCTATTATTTTTGCATTGGTATTTCATTTGGCAGGCTTTCATGGTTTTGCAAACTTCCTGTTGTTTATGATGCTGCTTGCCGTGCTTAACCGCTATTTATTCAGGGATATCATTCATAAGTTTCAGACAAAAATTTTACCATCCCTTATGTACCGGTATGAAACATTATTGCGCTGGGTATTGAAAGGGTGGAGACCTGTTTGGATGTTGGTAGCATTGTTCCTTTTATTTCCCTTATCGGTTTTATTATTAATGTTGAGA
>MWYX01000019.1 GCA_002050465.1 Chitinophagales bacterium 65-1 | reverse complement strand
GTCATACATCATTACACAATTCATTGATTTTGACACCGGCAATCCAACAGCTTCCTGCGAATATATACTTGCAGATGAAACGTATGATGAGTGGTTAATGAAATTGAAGGAAAATAGATTCAGCAATATAACCTTCCGGCAAAAGCAAAATATTATCAACTTTTATGGTTTGGGAGCTAATCCTCAAAATATTAAAACTAATAAAAAGTGTTCTGAAGTATATAATGCATATAAAGAGCTACAAAATATCGATCTTAGCCATTAATCTAAATACCGTATTTCCGCTTAACATCCCTGTCAGTTTCCCTGGTTTTTATGGTTTCTCTTTTATCGTATATCTTTTTTCCTTTGCCTAAACCGATCTCAATTTTTGCAAAACCTTTTTCGCTGATAAATATTTTTAAAGGAATAATTGTATAGCCTTTTTCTTTTATTTTATTTTCAAGTTTTTTTAATTCTCTTTTTTGCAGAAGTAATTTCCTTTCCTGCATGGGTTCATGATTATTAATATTACCGAAGTTATACTCAGCAATATGAAGGCTTTTTACATACAACTCACCTTTATCAAAAATACAGTAGCTGTCATTAAAGCTCACTTTGCCGGCCCGTATGGATTTTATTTCAGTGCCACTCAAAACCATGCCTGCAATGTATTTTGCTTCAAAAGAATATTCATAATATGCTTTGCGGTTACTAAGTTCCATTGAATAGAGTAGTATCTGTAATTAGTGATTTGTGAAATAAGGGAATATTAAAATTTATATTTTAGTCACCGATCACTATTGCTCCGGCTGATCAATTTTTAAATAACACAATTAATTCTGCAATTTTCTCTTTAAGCTGTTTCCTGTGTATTATAAAATCTAAAAAGCCATGTTCCAGTAAAAATTCGCTGAGTTGAAAACCGGGAGGCAGATCTTTCTTTATGGTTTCCTTAATTACCCGTGGGCCTGCAAAACCTATTAATGCACCGGGCTCACCCATTATTATATCTCCCAGCATTCCGAAAGATGCAGTTATACCCCCAAAGGTAGGATCTGTACATAGAGAAAAATAAGGAATTTTTGCATCAGAAAGCTGTGATAACTTTCCGGATGTTTTAGCCAGTTGCATTAATGAAAAAGCGCTTTCCATCATCCTGGCACCACCGCTTTTATTTATTATCATTAAGGGAATTGTATGTTTAATACAGTAATCGCAGGCCCTGGAAATCTTTTCTCCCATTACACTGCCGAGGCTGCCACCGATAAACTCAAAATCCATACAGGCAACAACAAGGTCATGTTCATTTATTTTTCCATGTGCTACTGTAATAGAATCGTGGATGTTGGATTTTGCATAGGTTTCATCAAGACGCTGCTGGTAAGGTTTTAGGTCAACAAAACCTAAATGATCTTTTGATTTTATATTGGCAAAAAGCTCTGAGTAATTATCATTATCAAATAAAATATCAAAGTATTCCTCACTGCCTATCCGGTGATGATGTTCGCATTTGGGGCAAACGAATAAATTTTCTCTGAGTTCAGAAACTGTAATTGTTAATTTGCATGAAGGGCATTTTGTCCATAAACCATCCGGCGCTTCTTTTTTATCTTTGGTAGATGTTGTTATATTTTTTTTTATCCTTCTAAACCAGCTTCGCCTTGTTTCTTCAGACTGTCCTTCTTCACCGGCAAGGTTTGCGTCAAAATCTTCTTCTTGTCTGGTTGCCATATTAAAGTCATTAAGTCAATAGGTCAATGATCATTATCTTTTAGACGTTATATATAATCACCAATAACCTAAGGACCGGATTTTAAGCCACTGTAATATCTTTATCTAAATATACATCTTGTGTTGCATTTAATAATTCAATACCCTCTTTCATTGCCTTTTGAAAAGCTTTTCTTCCCATTATCAATCCCATTCCACCGGCACGTTTATTAATTACAGCAGTAGTTACAGCTTCCTGCATATCTGTTTCACCCATACTTTCTCCTCCGCTGTTTATCAGGCCAACTCTTCCTGAATAGCAATTTAAAACCTGGTATCTGCAAAGGTCTATAGGATGATCGCTGGTAAGTTTTTCATACACGAGCTTGGAAGTTTTGCCATGTTTTGTTGCAAGATACCCGCCATTATTGGTAGGCAGCTTTTGTTTAATAATATCAGCCTGAATAGTAACACCCAAATGGTTTGCCTGTCCTGTAAGATCTGCGCTGGTATGATAATCAATGCCATCCACTTTAAAGGCATTATTACGGGTATAACACCATAGTATAGTACACATACCTAATTCATGCGCTAATTCAAACGCCTCCGCAACTTCTTTTAACTGCTTTGCACTCTCGGCGCTCCCCCAATAAATAGTTGCGCCTATACCAACTGCTCCCATATTCCATGCACTTTTTACACTGCCAAACATCGTTTGATCATACTTATTTGGGTAGCTTAAAAATTCATTGTGGTTTATCTTAACAACAAAGGGAATTTTGTGTGCATATTTCCGGCTCAGTATTCCGAGTACGCCATAAGTAGATGCCACTCCATTACACCCGCCTTCTATTGCCAATTTAATAATATTTTCGGGATCAAAATAAATGGGATTAGGTGCAAAGGATGCACCGGCACTGTGTTCTATCCCCTGGTCCACAGGAAAAATAGAGCAATGTCCTGTTCCACCCAACCGACCATGGTCTAATAATGTCTGCATGCTTTGCATAACCCTGTTATTGCGGTTACTCATACTCCATATTTCATCTACATGATTTGGAGAAGGGAGTGTTATCTGTGATTTATCAATGGTTGTGCACTTATGATTCAATAAGTCATCAGCTTTATCGCCTAAGATTTCTATAATTTTTTTTGATGCCATTCGGTTTGGTTTAAGATGTTTGCAAACGTACTGAATTTTGTAAATAAGTGATTGTCTGAACCTCCGAAATAATCGGAGCAGGCAGGAATTTATATGATTAAAAGATTAAAAGGATTAGGAATTGAAGTTTCTGATGCTCTTTTTGCGGCCTGAAATTGACTGCTCCGGGTATTTTAAAATGGTACAATAAGTACATGCTAATAACCCAATGACTCTGACAAACTTTTAAAATATTTTGGAGCTTTTAGAAGCCTGCTTCCATACCAGCTAAACATTTCCCCATCTACTAAAACTATTTTTTTGCCAGGTAATTGTTGTTGTAATTCATCAATTTGTTTTTGTTTGAAAGGGTAGGGCTCGGAAGACAAAAGAACCAATTGGCAACCTTGCCTGCCGGCAGGCGGGTTGGCAATATGCAAATCATCTAAAGTAATTTCAGGATAGCGATTTCGGGTTTCAAAAATATTTTGGAGGCTGCAATACTTCATCATATCATTTATAAATGTATCTCCGCCAACTGTCATGAAAGGTTTTTGCCAGATAAGATAACAAGTTTGTAGTTTTTGGTTTGAGGTTTGTAGTTGGTAGAATTCGTCTTTAATTCGTGTAATTAGTGTTTCAGATTCTTTTTCTTTATGAGTTAATTCGCCCACATCCTTAATCATTGCCAAAGCATCCTTCAATGTATTTACATCTGTGATCCAAACATTAAATTCTGTTGCCAGTTCTTCTATTTGCTCTTTTTCATTTTCTTCTTTATTGGCAATTATTAAATCGGGTTGTAGTTTTTTTATGAGATCAATATTTATGCTTTTTGTTCCCCCAACTCGGATTTTATTTTTAAACCATTCATCAGGATGAACACAAAATTTCGTTATAGCAATTACTTCTTTATCCAATCCAAAATAATGAAGCAATTCTGTTTGTGAAGGAACTAACGAAATTATTTTTTGTGGCTTTCGTATAAAATGTTGTGGTGAAGTGATGAACATCTAACTTGAAAATAAACTTAATTACTTCGCCAAACTTTGTATAATATCGTACTTGGTAACAATGTGATAATTGCCGCTGTCATCTTTACTTAATACAGCGCCGGTTTCCTTTGAGATCAAATTGCTGAGGCGTTCAACAGGTGTATCGAATGGCACAACAGGATATGCTTTTTCCATTACAGTTTGCACCTGCTCATTTTTTATTTCAGGGTTGGATAATATCTTTTTAAACAGTCCGCTTTCGCTGAGTGAACCAACAATTCCCTCGCCATTCATTACAGGTACATTTTCAATATCATATTTTTTCATAAGCTCAATAACTTCCGCAACCGTTTGTTTAGGGTCTATGGTAACAAGTCGCTTTGCTCCACGTCCGCTAACAAGATCCTTAAATGTTTTTACATCCAGAAATCCCCTTTCCATCATCCACTGGTCATTATACACTTTGCCAACATAACGACTGCCATGATCGGGCAACGCAACAACAACAAGATCGTCTTTTTTTAATTCATTTTTTAACTGTAGTAAACCCTGCAAAGCAGTACCGGAACTGTATCCAACAAATATTCCTTCTTCTTTTGAAATCCTTCTTGCCATTACAGCACCATCTTTATCATTCACCAGTTCAAATTTATCTATCAGGCTCATATCGTAATTGGCAGGTACAAAATCTTCACCAATGCCTTCCGTTATGTATGGATGCACTTCGTTCATGTCAACAATTCCTGTCTCGTGATATTTTTTTAGTAAGGAACCATATACATCAATAGCCCATATTTTTATGTTAGGATTTTTTTCTTTAAGGTATTTTGCTGTGCCCGTAATTGTTCCACCCGTACCTGTGGCTATTACAAGATGAGTGATTTTTCCTTCAGTCTGTTCCCAAAGTTCCGGCCCTGTTGTTTCATAATGAGCATCACGGTTGGCAAGGTTATCATACTGGTTCATGTGGAATGAGTTAGGAATTTCCTTTGCCAGCCTTGCAGCAACAGAGTAATAACTTCTCGGATCGGAAGGTTCAACATTGGTTGGACAAACAATTACTTCAGCGCCTACCGCCTTTAAAATATCTGCCTTTTCTTTTGACTGCTTATCAGTAGTAACAAAAATGCATTTATACCCTTTAACACATCCCGCAAGCGCCAATCCCATACCTGTATTACCAGATGTTCCTTCAATGATAATCCCTCCTGGTTTTAATTTTCCTGATTTCTCTGCTTCCTCAACCATTTTTAAAGCCATGCGATCCTTAATGGAATTGCCGGGATTAAAGTATTCAACCTTAGCCAATACAGTGCATGGAAGGTCCTTTGTGATCTTATTTAATTTAATAAGAGGAGTATTTCCAATGGTTTCCAGAATGTTATTAAGCCACATAAAAGCCCCCTGTCCCCCAACGGGGGAACTTAATTTTATAATTGTTTTTTATTTTCAGCATAAAAATTTTTTAAAGGAATATTTTCTTTGCATTGCAATGAAAGCGAAACCGCAAGTTTGTAATATATTTCTTTAGGATTATAGTTGCTATCTAAGTCCCCCGTTGTGGGATAGGGGCTTTATACCGTTCTGTCAACATACTTTGTTCTGTGCACTTCTACCTTTGTATGGCGCCTGTGAAAAAGTAACAGAATGGTACCTAAAAAAGTAAGCCATAAACCAATACCCACTGTTTTAATAATTGTTGTGGGATCATCAGACTCAAAATATTTAACCCTGTCGTTTAGCATAATATATCCCCAGTAAACAAGAGCAATCAATGCAAAGAACGTAAAGAAGATAGCAAGAAATCCAGGCAAAATATTTAAGCTATGCAGCAACATAAACAATCCCGCCACCGGAAAAATGAGCCAGAGTAAAACGATTTTATCCGAAGATGCTGAAGCCCTGATCGCATCGAAAAGTGATGCCGAATTATTAGTAAAAAAAGGCAGGAAAAAAGCTACCAGAAGCAGTAAGCCTCCCCAAAAGCCCGGGTCTTTATAAAATTCATTAACTGTTCTTCTTGTTGTGTGATCCCTGTTTACATCTGCAGTATTAGTAACCACTCTTTCGGTTCTTACAGGTTCTGATACACGTTCCGTTCTTACAGGTTCTGTTCTAACAGGCTCGGTTCTTACGGGTTCTGATCTTACAGGTTCACTGGTTCTGTTTACAGCACCTATAGTAACACCGCATGATGGGCAAAATTTACTATCTACAGGTAATTCTTTGCCGCAATTTGAACAGTATATCATAATAATTAAGTTTAGAGAATAAAAGTAGAAAAATTAATTATAAACTGCAATGAATATTTTATTTATTTAAAACCTCCAATGCTTTCATAATGGCAGGATCTTCTGCGTTGCTTACTTCATATAAACCTTCGTTACGCCATATTTGCCTGGCTGTTAATATTTTAATTTGTTTTGATAGCACTGATTTTCCCCCTTTATCAATTTTATTAATATTGATAGAATCTTTAACAGCAAATGCTTTAAAGCTGTTCCATGTAGTATCATCAATTGAATAGTTTTTTTGAAATTGCATCGGCGACCGATACACCGAGAATTTATTTTTATTAACAAGATAATTACCATACACAAATTTATTGATGGTACCCTTTAAGTATACTTTTCTTATCTCGGTATTAAAACCCGAGGTATCTAATGCAACAAATATATCCGGCGTAATACCACCACCACTGTAAACTACTTTTCCTGACTTTGTTTTGTACGCTTTTCCATTAGTATGTTTTATAGAGTCAAAATATAATAATTCTCCGCCATGCATACGGGTTACAAGATCTTCCTGGTAAACTTTAATTCCCTCCTTATAAGATTTTTGAATATTCCGCCCGAGCGGAGTATAATACCTCGTAACTGATAACCGTAAACCTGAACCATCACTCAGTTCATATTGTTCCTGCACCAGCCCTTTTCCAAATGTTCTTCTTCCTATAACTATGGCCCGGTCCCAATCCTGTAGTGCTCCAATTAAAATCTCACTTGCAGATGCTGAGCCTTCATTTGCAAGAACTGCTAATTTCCCTTTTTCAAAAATTCCTTCCTTCTCGCAACGATATTCTTTTTTAGGCAACTTCCCTCCATCAGTGTATGTAATAAGTTTATCATCACTCAAAAATTCATCAGCAATATTTGTTGCCTGCGTTAATATGCCGCCGCCATTATCTCTCAGGTCAAGTATCATACTTCTCATTCCTTGTTTTTGAAGCTTTAATGTTGCATCCATAAATTCTCTATAAGTGGTTTCAGAAAATTTATTTAGCCGGATATATCCAATGCTGTCAGTTATCATGTAAGCTGCATCAAGGCTATGCAGTGGTATCATACCCCGGGTAATTGAAAAATGTTTCTTTTGGTCACCTCTCATTATCGTTAACTCTGCTTTAGTGCCTCCTTTCCCACGCAACAGGCTTTGTATCTTACCGGGTGTAATTTTTACACCGGCAATAATTGAATCATTTACTTTTAAAAGTTTGTCACCCGGTTGAATTCCTGCTTTATCTGATGGTCCATCTTTAATTACATTAATCACATTAATAGTATCGCTAAATATATTGTACTCCACACCAATACCTGAAAAGCCTCCCTGCAAATCTTCCCTGGCACTTTGGAGCTGCGAAGCAGGAAGAAAAACAGAGTGAGGATCAAGCTTTGCCAATATAGCTTCAATTGCTGCATCGCCAAGCGAATCAGGATTTTGCTTATCAACATATTTATTTTCAATAAGATCAAGTACTTCCTGCACAGGCCTGCGTTTTTCTGTAAAGAATAAACCTGTACCCGGCATATTTGTTCTTATTTTATATCCTATTACCATACCCATAATCATAACTAAACTAAAAAGCAATGGTAACCAAACCTGGAATTTTTTCTTCTGCATGCTAATAATTAAACTATTTTTATCCGTGAAACGCACTCTGCCCGAAAAGTTCCGGACAAAGTTTAAGTTGAACAATCCCGCAATTTTTGCGGAAGATATAAAATCCGAAATTTACATTTGAATTTACCAAAGTTTACCTTTGGATCTTTATACCTGTGATTTTGCAAATTTCACTAAATAAGATGAGATAAACATGTCTACCGTAAAATTGATTGCAGACAGCGGTGCAACCAAAACAGAATGGTGCCTTTTGAATGGCAATAAAAAAAATATTTTTATTACGCAGGGCATGAGTCCTTATTTTATTTCTCCCGGGGAAATGGAAAGTATCATTAATAAAGAATTAATGACGCAGATAAAAGGAAAAGTTGATGAGATACATTATTACGGAACCGGTTGCAGCAACCCCGACAATGTAAAAATGGTTAAAAAGGTTTTTAAAAATATTTTTCCCGGTGCTGCAATTGAAGTTGATGGAGACCTGATGGCAGCAGCCAAAGCTTTATGCGGTAATGAAAAAGGTATCACATGCATACTGGGTTCCGGTTCCAACTCATGTTATTACAATGGGAAAAAGATCATAAAGAACAGCCCGGGGCTTGGATATGTTCTGGGAGATGAAGGGAGCGGCGCATATCTTGGTAAAAAAGTTATTCAATATTATTTGTACGATACTTTTGATGAAGACCTGCGGTCAAGATTTGATGCGAGGTTTGTTACCAATAAAACAGAAATATTAAATTCTGTTTATAAAAAACCTTTGCCTAACAGATATTTGGCATCCTTTGCCATTTTTTTAGCTGAGAACCGGGGCCATTATATGATTGAGAATATAATTGAGGATGGATTAAATGATTTCTTTTTCAATCACGTTTATAAGTACAAAGAAAGCTGGACATTGCCTGTTCACTTTGTAGGTAGCATTGCACATGGGTTTAAAGATGTACTTATTGAATTGTGCAGTTCTTATCAATTACAATTGGGCAAGGTTATAAAAAATCCCATGCAGGGATTGATAGATTATCATAAAAATTAACCTTAAAAGTATATCTTTGCGGTATATACTTTTACCCACGAAAAATTTATCTTTAAAATTATCAGATACGGTTTTTAAAGAAACTGAAACTATAATTACAAAAATTTAAAAACCTCGTAATAGATATATAAACGATGCTGTAGATTTTTATAATAAATATCATCATTATTCAATCTGACTTTCTAAATAACGTCCATCCTTCTACAATTATTTGCACGGTTACAACAAATGTGAATCGTTCTTCAAAAATTTTGCGGGTTAATTTACCCAATAATTATTCTGCACTTCCAAGGCCTTCAGATATTTTAGTGGATCAAATACGTTCCATTGATAATAAACGTTTTATAAAAAGATTGGGAACAATATCTTCAATATTGCGCACTCAGCTTAATACAAATCTTAAAATAATTTTAGATTTAGAACCAGTTCAATAATGTCATTTAAAAGAATAACAGAAGAAGCATCGCAATACAGGCATTTAGAGAAAATGTCAATAAAGGAAATACTCACTAACATAAATAAAGAAGATAAAATTGTTCCTGATGCAATTAAAAAAGTAATTTCGGAAATAGAATTATTGATAGCTGCTGTTACGGATAAAATGCTGATGGGAGGCCGTTTGTTTTATATAGGAGCAGGAACAAGCGGTAGATTAGGAATTGTTGATGCCAGTGAATGTCCGCCAACGTATGGAGTACCATATGGGTTGGTTATAGGCATTATTGCCGGAGGGCATAAAGCAATTACAGAGGCTGTTGAATTTGCAGAAGATGACACTGAACAGGGGTGGAAGGATCTGCAATATCACTATATTACAAATAAAGATGTTGTAATTGGAATTGCTGCAAG
Source organism: Chitinophagales bacterium 65-1 (assembly GCA_002050465.1). Lineage (GTDB taxonomy): Bacteria > Bacteroidota > Bacteroidia > Chitinophagales > Chitinophagaceae > Ginsengibacter. Next base: position 4,542 of record MWYX01000019.1, on the reverse strand, counting down.
TGGTACTACTCCTTATGTTATTGGAGCATTGCAAAAGTGCAAAGAGCATGGAATAATAACAGGTAGCATTTCGTGTAATCCGGATTCACCGGTAAGTGCCGCTGCAGAATTCCCGATTGAAGTTATTGTAGGAGCTGAATTTGTAACAGGAAGTACCCGTATGAAAAGCGGTACGGCTCAAAAGTTAGTTTTAAATATGATCTCTACCACTGTAATGATACAGTTAGGCAGGGTAGAAGATAATAAAATGGTAAACATGCAGCTGTCCAACGAAAAACTTGTTGACAGGGGTGTAAAAATGCTGATGGAAAATACCGGAATAAAAAATTATGATGAAGCTAAAAAACTGCTGTTAACTTATGGTAGTGTAAAAATAGCCAGCGAGAATAATAAATAATTTTTTTTTCAGGCAATCCTATTAAATTTATTGTATCTTTTATTTTAAAATACACTTCCTTATGAAAATTAAAATTTTACTTTCAACAATTACTTTATTGTATTCTTATTGTGCCGGTGCGCAGGCAGATAACAAAGCTTTCGCCATTACGGGTAATGGCAATGGTGATTTTCAATGGATGAACATACGGCAGATTGATCTAACTACAGGATCGGTTATAAATAATATTTATGAATATGGTAAAACTAAATTCTCTTTTTCGGATGCAATTACAAATCAAAATGTAGCAAGCAAACAGGTAAGTAATGAAGCTGTAAATAAATTAAATAAAGAGCTTGCAGGTAAAGTTAGTTCTATACAAATTCTACCAATACCAACCCAAACAATGGTTGCAGCAGCAGCATATGATAAAAGGAATAACAAATTGTTTTTTACCCCAATGTCTATTAATGAACTTCGCTGGCTTGATCTCTCTTCAGGAACTGCTAACCCCAAATTTTATAGCCTGCAAACTTCGTTATTAAATAAAGTGAATCCCGCGTTTGAAGAAAATAAGTTTACACGAATGACAATCGGCGCAGATGGGAATGGGTATGCATTAACTAATGATGCTAATCATCTTATTAAATTTACAACAGGCAAAAAGTGGTTATCACAGATCTTGGCAGCCTGGTTGATGCCACTTCAAATCCCAAAATTTCTATTCACAACCAATGCACCAGCTGGGGTGGAGATATAGTTGCTGATGCTTTTGGTAATTTATATTTATTTACTGCTTCTAAGAATGTATTTAAAATTGATATTAATAAGAAGATTGCAACTTATTTTGGCAGCATAACAGGTTTAAGCGGAATGTATACTGTAAATGGCACTGCAGTTGATAATGAAGATAATGTTATAATCAGCAGTGCCAATACTTTTGAAGGATTTTATAAAGTGAATATGAAAGATCTTTCCGCAGCAAAACTAAATACAACAGGACAGGTTTTTAATGCGTCCGATCTTGCTAACGGGAATTTATTATTTGCGAGCCAGGCAAGAAATACAATAGGAGTTGCACCATTGGTTCAGCATGAGGTAACAGGAAACCAGTTGATATCAATTTACCCCAACCCTGTTTCCGGCTCTCAATTTAAAGTGACATTTAATAATGCAATTACCGGGGATTATACAATTGCATTAACGGATATTCAAGGCAAAATTATCAGCACCAAACAAGTATATATAAAATCTACAGGCCAGGTAGAAACAATACAGTTGAAATCAAAACCTGCAAATGGCATGTACCTCGTAAATGTAACTAACATCAATAAAAAATCTGTTTCCTCAGATAAGATTGTAGTAGAATAATATTTTTCCTAATCCCGATGATTACGGGAATCTATATTAATACCAAAGCCGTTTCTAAAAAGAGCGGTTTTTGTGTTTTAAGAGGCATTTTTTATTACTATCATTTTAGAAGAAAAAATTATTGGTTTCAAACGAAGAAATAATAAGTTTGTGTGTAGATTAATTATTGATTTTTTATTATTAAGATAACCTTTTTGCAGGACATTGAACCATACGACAATTGGCGCTATTTATATACTGCCGAAGAAGATGAGCGTTCACCTTTTTATGGAAGAGAATACAGTGAATTTGTTTTCTCCCATACAGTTTATAATTACTATATCCACCCGCAATGGGATGAATTTGGAAGCTCCACGCTCTATTTAAAAGTGTTGATAGTAGATTATACATCCGGGTATGCAATTATTGAAATGCTCGGCGAATGGAATGATGCTATTTACAATGATATCATGACACTGAAAAGAGATGTAATTGATCTGCTGATAAGGGAAGGTATTACAAAATTTATTTTAATTGCCGAGAATGTTTTGAATTTTCACAGCAGTGATGATAGTTATTATGAAGAGTGGTTTGAAGAGGTGACTGATGATGGTGGATGGATAATTTGCATTAATATGCCTGAACCCACCCAATATGATTTTAAAAGAGCAAGACTTAATCATTACATAGAATTAATGAATATTCCTCAATGGCGTACTGTAAAACCGGATCTTTTATTTACACAGCTGGATAATATATTAATGAGGAGATTGGACATTTAAAAAATAAATGCTGATCACCGATTACTGATTACCGTTTCAACTTCCTGTAGTATTTTTGTATATCTGAAACTTATCCAAGGCTTCTTTTATGACATGGAAACACTTTTTCACTTCTTCGCTGGGTAAAAAATTCGTGATGGGTTTTACAGGATTTTTTCTGATTCTGTTTTTAATTGTTCATTGCACGCTTAACAGCATGATATTTTTTGATTTATATAATCCTGAGGATAATGGGCAAACTTTTAATCATTGGGCACATTTTTTTGGAACAAATTTCTTTATCAGAGCAATGGAATATGGATTATTCTTAGGATTACTGCTACACATTATCCAGGGATTAATATTATGGGCTCAAAACAAAAAAGCCCGTCCTGTAAATTATTCTGTAAACAAATATAGAGAAGGTAAATGGTATAGCAGGAGCATGGGTTTATTAGGTACTCTCATTTTATTATTTCTTATCCTTCACCTTTATCATTTCTGGACACCCTCGCGGCTTGGGGGAACGATGGGAATCCCTAAATTACAGGAAGCAAATCTTGCAGATTATAATAATCAACCTGTTCATAATTTATATGCTGAAATGCAAAATGTTTTTCAAAATCCCATAGTTGTTATTATATATATTCTTGGTGTTATAGCATTAGCATGGCATTTATTACATGGCTTTCAAAGCGCATTTCAAACATTTGGAATCAATCATAAAAAATATACTCCTCTAATAAATGGTCTTGGTATTTTATATACAATTGTAATATGTGCACTGTTTGCATTAATGCCGGTTGCTTTTTATTTTAATTGGATTGATTAACATCAACTATGAATAACAAACTATTATGTCTTTAGATGCAAAAATTCCTGAGGGTGATCTTGAAGTAAAATGGAGAGATTATAAAAGCCATGCAAAGTTGGTAAACCCGGCTAATAAACGCAAGCTGGAAGTAATAGTTATCGGAACAGGTTTAGCAGGGGCATCCGCTGCTGCAGCTTTGGGAGAACTTGGGTATAAAGTAAAAGCATTTTGTTTCCAGGATAGCCCACGCAGGGCACACAGCATAGCAGCGCAGGGAGGGATTAATGCTGCAAAGAATTACCAGAATGATGGTGATTCGGTTTTCAGGTTATTTTATGATACAGTAAAAGGGGGTGATTACCGTGCAAGGGAAGCAAATGTTTATCGCCTTGCAGAAGTTAGTGCTGCAATTATTGATCAATGTGTTGCACAAGGCGTTCCCTTTGCCAGAGAATACAGTGGATTACTAAGCAATCGTTCATTTGGCGGAACACAGGTACAGCGCACATTTTATGCTGCAGGACAAACTGGGCAACAATTATTGTTAGGGGCTTACAGTGCTTTAGAAAGACAGGTTGCATTAGGAAATGTAAAAATGTATAGCCGTCACGAGATGCTTGATGTGGTAACCATCGAAGGAAAAGCAAGAGGAATTATTGCAAGAAATTTAATTACCGGAGAATTAGAAAGACATTTCGGACATGCAGTTTTATTATGTTCAGGCGGTTATGGAAATGTATTTTATTTAAGCACTAATGCCATGGGCAGTAATGTAACCGCGGCATGGAAGGCTCATAAAAAAGGAGCCTATTTTGGTAACCCCTGCTTTACACAAATTCATCCTACCTGTATTCCTGTTAGTGGTGAATATCAAAGTAAGCTTACACTAATGAGTGAGAGTTTACGTAATGATGGAAGAATATGGGTACCAAAAAAGAAAGATGATAATCGTAAGCCGACTGATATTCCGGAAGATGAAAGAGATTATTATTTAGAGAGACGATATCCTGCATTTGGTAATTTGGTTCCAAGAGATGTTGCATCAAGAGCTGCAAAAGAAAGGTGTGATGAAGGATACGGTGTGGGAACTACAAAGCTTGCAGTTTATCTTGATTTCGCGGATGCAATAAAACGTTATGGTTTGATTGAATTGGGTAAACAGGGACTGCAAAATGCAGATGAAAAAACCATAATTAAATTGGGAAGGGGAGTTGTTGAAGAAAAATATGGTAACCTGTTTG
>MWYX01000022.1 GCA_002050465.1 Chitinophagales bacterium 65-1 | reverse complement strand
AGATGGTGCTACACACCAGATTTTAGAAGATATTGGCTTAATGAAAATGTTACCCGGTATGACAGTGATAGTGCCATGCGACTTTAATCAAACCAAAGCAGCTACAATAACGATTGCAGATTATAAACCAGACGGAGATAATATATGCCATTATCATACCTATAAGCGGAGCAAGAAAAATAAAGCCAATGGTTTTTAAAACAGGGTCATTCCAGTTAACAGTACCCAACCCACCATGTGCGATAGCTGCTCCTGCAAAACCACCGATTAGAGTATGTGAGGAGGAAGAAGGGATACCAAACCACCAGGTTAATAAGTTCCATAGAATAGCCGCAATAAGGCCAGCGCAAACAACCTGCAGTGTTATAGATTCTATTTTAACTGTTTTAGCAACGCTGTTAGCAACACCATGATCTTTAAAAATAAAATAAGCAACAAAATTAAAAACAGCGGCCCACAGTACAGCCTGAAAAGGCGTTAACACTTTGGTAGAAACGATGGTGGCTATAGAATTTGCCGCATCATGAAAACCATTGATGTAGTCAAAAATTAAAGCGAGGGCTATAACGATGATAAGAAAAGTCATATACTAATTTGCTGATGTGATAATTTGCTTATGTGCTAATTTATTTTTATTTCATTGCTTAATTAGCACATTAGCTAATCAGCAAATTAGCTAATCGTTATGCGTATTTAATAATTATTGATTCTATTACATTTGCTGCATCTTCACATTTGTCAGTAACAATTTCCATTACCTGATATATCTCTCTTTTTTTTATCACTTCCTTTGCATCAGGCTCTGTTTCAAATAATCTTTCAATACTCATGTCAAATACATCATCAGCCTGGTTCTCAATACTATTTATTAGCACCATGGAATCAGTTATTTTACGTAGATTTTTCATATCCCGTAATTCCAACACCGCTTTTTGTACTTCGGTGCAGGCGCTGAAAATAAGCTCACTCATTTTTTGGATGCCTATATCGCTGGGATCTACCTTATAAAAATTTATTTTTTTAGCTGTACCGTAAATGTAATCAGATACATCATCAAGGGCTGAGGCTAGGGAGTGAATATCTTCCCTGTCAAAAGGCGTAATAAAATTTCTTCCCAATTCCGTGAAGATCCTGTGTGTGTAATCATCATTGATATGCTCCATGTCCTCAATTTCTTTTATATACACAGCCCGTAATTCAAAATCCGGCTCCTTTACAACTTCTTTTAATTTGCTGGCCATTTGCATTACTGTGTCTGCAACTCCTTCAAAGAGCTGGAAAAAAACTTTATCCTTGGGTAAAAAGAATTTTAAAAACGAAGCTGATGCCATAAAAAATATGATTTGTATCCAAAGGACTTCCTTGGGTGAGCAAAAATAAAGCTATAAATATTGAATTAAACCACTTTACATTTGATAATGATTTCTTAACATTGAGGTAATATAGTTAATAGAAATTTATTGTATATGCACATGATTAAATATGTTTTAATAGTAAATTTTTTATTACTCATGTGCATGATGCCCACTAAGGTGGCTAAATCCCAGTTTTTAATGGATATGATTGATACCACTACTGATATAGGCAAATCAGTTTTTTCTGTAAGTAAAAGGTTTGATAATATACGGATCAGCGGGTATATACAGCCCCAATTCCAGATAGCAGAAGAGAAAGGTGCAAAAAATTTTAGTGGCGGTGATTTTTCTGAACACACCAACAATCGTTTTATGCTACGAAGGGGGCGGATACGGTTTGATTATATTCATTTTAATAAAAATGAAAGGCCTTCGGTTCAATTTGTATTTCAATTTGATGGTACTGAACGGGGAGTAGTTATTCGTGACTTTTGGGGAAGAATCTTTGAAAATAAATATAAACTGATTGCATTTACAGCAGGCATGTTTGCACGGCCTTTCAGTTATGAATTAAACCTGTCATCATCAGACCGGGAAAGCCCTGAACGTGGAAGAATGAGCCAGATATTAATGAAAACAGAAAGAGATCTTGGGGCTATGCTATCTTTTGAACCAAGAGTAAAAGATCATCCCTTAAAATATTTAAAAATTGATGCCGGGTTATTTAATGGTCAGGGTTTATCTGCTACTACCGATTACGACAGTCGTAAAGATTTTATAGCAAGGGCAGGACTTAAGCCTTTTCCATTAGCAAAAGATATAAATCTTTCAATGGCTGTATCTTATTTTAACGGCGGTATTTTACAAAACACAAAGTATTTATACAGAATCGGCAATAATGGAACAGGTAAAACATATAATATTGATTCATCAATAAATAATATTGGAAAAATTGCACCGCGAACCTATTATGGGGCAGATATGCAATTAAAAATAAAAAATAAAAAAGGATTCACTGAGCTAAGGGCTGAATATCTCTCAGGAACACAAACCGCATTTGAACATACTTCTGAAACTCCGCCGGCATTACCAACAAATACGTTAACCCCTTTTTATATAAGGAACTTTAATGGAGCATACTTTTATCTGCTGCAAAATATTTTTAGCACAAAGCATCAATTGGTAATTAAATATGACTGGTATGACCCGAACCGTGAAGTAAAAGAAATGGAGATCGGTAAACCTGGCAGTAACATCAATGAAGCAGACATTAAATTTTCTACGCTTGGCTTCGGGTATATTAATTATATAAATTCAAACCTAAAGCTGGTTTTATGGTATGATAATGTAGTTAACGAAAAAACACAACTTACCGGTTATACTTCAGATATAAAAGATAACATTTTTACGTGCAGGCTTCAATTCAGATTTTAATTTTAGAATAATCTGATTGGTAATTCATAACTCCTATTTGCACGTCAGCGCTATTTTCATATTGATTATTTTTGGGGTTTAGAAATGCAAACCAGTATTAGCAACATCCACTGCCTGGTGCACAGGTTGAAGCAGTTTCGGCTAAATTTAATTTTGGTTTTTCCTGAGGAATACCACATTTATCTTTAGCCAAACAATTTGTTTGTGTAGATATCAGGACAAAGTTTTTCCCATTAAATTCCAAATCATATTTTCCAATCGTTTCCGCCTGGTATTCAACCTCGATTTCTAAATCTTCCATTCCTAAAATATTTTCAGAAAGACCAATAATATTTAATAATTTTTTTGGTTTCAACCGATGTTCAAAATCGCTGGCATCCCAAAGTTGAAAGTTTGCTACTTTCTCATTTCTTACTGTTCCGCCACAATCAATAAAGTGTTTTGTTACGACCCCAACTTCTGTAACGTGGAAATGCTCAGGAACCAATGCCCCGTTTTGCAATTCAAAATTTACTGTTTCTGCAGTACTTAAATGTTTTTTAATTTCAGATAGTTTCATTTCTATTTATTTAATGATTAACAGCAATTGTTTCTTATTTTCTAACTTAATTGAAATATTATCGAAGTATGTTTGCAGCCTGGCAATTGCCTTTTCATCAATGCAATAACAAATGGAATTGCCTTCAATACTCCCCTTAATAAGTCCTGCATTTTTTAATTCCTTTAAATGTTGCGATACTGTTGGTTGCGCTAAAGGCAGTTCGTTAACTATATCGCCACAAATGCAGGAGTTTACTTTTAGCAAATAGTCAATGATGGCAACCCTTGCCGGATGTCCCAAAGCTTTGGCCATTAAAGCGATGGCGTTATGCTTATTAGTAAAATTTTCAACTTTTGTAGCGCCCATTGTATATTATTATATTGCAATATTACGATAAAGAATATTGAATTGCTGTTTTTTGGCCATTTTATTTAATAGCGTAACAATTAAATAACCTTCCGGTAATGTTGGGATAACATCTATTTAGTCTCTTTGCCAAAATATTCATTGAATGAGATTTTTTATTACTTTTTTATGTACTACTTTTTTATTTTTTAACTCTTTTTCTCAAACAGGAAAAATCGAAGGAAAGGTTACCGATTCAAAAACAGGAACGCCATTATCCGGAGTTTCTGTAACTGCAGCAGGATCAGAAAAGGGAGTAGCTACAGATATTGACGGCAACTTTGTAGTTACTTTAAATGCCGGAACCCATACACTTAGACTAAGCTCGGTTGGATATACAACCAAGGAGCTCTCCGATGTAGAAGTGACAGCAAATACTATTTCCCATCTGGATGTAGTATTGGAATCTGCTGCCAAAACAGAAGCTGAGGTTGTAATAACCACTACCCGCCGCCAGGAAACAACAGTCGCATTAATCTCTTACCAAAAAAATACTAATACAGTTGCCCAGGTTGTTTCTGCAGAGGCTATAAGGCGTTCTCCGGATAAAAATACAGGTGAAGTTCTTAAAAGGGTACCAGGCACCAGTATCCAGGATGGAAAATACCTTGTAGTTAGAGGGCTTGCGGACAGGTATAACCAGGCTATGCTTAATGGAATTTTGTTAAGCAGTACTGAACCTGATAGAAAAACTTTTAGTTTCGATATTTTCCCTTCTTCAATAATTGATAATATCATTATTAATAAAGCCTTTGTGCCTGAGTTGCCCGGGGAATGGGCTGGCGGCATCATCCAGGTAAACACTAAAGATGTTCCTGCGCAAAATTTTATTAATATACAAATTGGTACCGGTTTTAATACACAAACAATAGGTAAAGATTTTTATACCTATCCCGGAGATAAATATGATTTTCTGGGATTTGATAATGGCACCAGGTCTTTACCTGATAATTTGCCTAAAAGAAGCGAATTTAATAATATGGACCCTGCAGGGAAAACAGCTTTAGCCGGTTCGTTTAAAAATGTTTGGAAGGCTACTGCAAGGGCTCAAAAAGTATTGCCGGTATTAGCAAAAAACCTCCAATTAAGTGGTGGTTTTAATAGCCGCTTTAGCAAGAATAAACTGGCCGCAATCTTTGCAATAACTTATAACCGAAGCAGCAGAAGAACTGATTATGAAAACCGGATTTTTAGTATACAGAATAACCAAGCCAGCTTAAACTTTGATTTTTTTAATAAAAAGTATAGTCAGGATATTCTCGCAGGTGCATTAGCAAATGTAACACTGCAGTCAGGCGCTAATAACAAAATTTCTTTTAAAAATATTTTGAATGTAAATACAACTAATTATAGCACCTTAAGAACAGGAAAAGATTTTGAAACAAACACAACAATAGGGGATAATATCCGGGCTACTGAACTTGCTTTTAAAGCCAATACATTTTTCAATACACAATTATCCGGCGATCACAATTTAACTGGGGTAAAAGCAAAGTTACACTGGTATGGAAGCTTTAATATTTTAGATCAATATGTACCAGATCAACGCCGTATACAATATAACCAGGACGACCCGACAATTCCAAATTCTCCGTACTCATTATTAATTAGTGCATCAAATGCATCACAAAAAAGCGGCAGTAGATATTTCGGGTATTTAAGCGATTATATATATTCAGGTGGGGGAGATATTACTAAAAGTTTTGTTATTGGCGGTGTAACCCAGTCAGTAAAGGGCGGTTATTTCTTTCAGGTAAAAGACAGGTTGTTTGATAGCAGGCCATTTGCCATATACCTTCCCGTTGACAATAAAACTTTAAGACATTTAGATGAATCAGTAATATTTAGCAGTGAAAATTTTGGAAATGGCTTTGATAACAAATTTGCTTTAAATGAAATTCCGGGTGATCGTTATCGCTACCTTGCTAATTCAATATTAAATGCCGGTTTTTTACAATTTGATAACCTGATTAACAATAATATCCGTATAGTATGGGGATTAAGGGTTGAAGATTTTGACCAGATTATCGGAAGTGTTAAACAGAGTGATCCCCGCCATTTTTACAGTAAAAAAACAGATTATTTACCCGGAATAAATATTACTTACAAATTAAATAATAAAACTAATATCAGACTTTCAGGTTCGCAAACAGTTGTGCGTCCCGAATTTAGGGAGTTAAGTTCGTTTAGCTTTTACGATTTTGATTTAGGGGCAACAGTAACAGGTGAACCCAATTTAGTGCGTTCAAAAATTACCAATGCAGACGTTAGATATGAGCTTTATCCCAGAGCCGGTGAATTATTTACCGTAGGTGTATTTTACAAGTACTTCCAAAATCCCATTGAACTATATTTTAACCAAACCGGAGCAGGCAGCAGCAGTACTTTCAATTATATTAATTCTCCTACAGCTACCAGTTTTGGAGCAGAACTGGAATTTAGAAAAAGGCTGGATTTTAATGAAACCTTAAAGAATTTTACTTTGCAAGGTAATCTGTCTTATATCTATAATAAAGTAACAGAGCTAAACCGCCCTATGCAAGGGCAAAGCCCGTACCTGATAAATTTCAGCGCCCAATATGATGTTGAAAAATTAGGATTAAGCACTACATTATTATTCAATCAAATAGGCAGACGTATTTATTATGTAGGCAACAGTACCAGTAATGGTACCATTATTAATGACAGTTATCCTCCTGTTTGGGAAGCGCCACGTGGTTTACTTGATTTTCAGATTGCAAAAAAAGTTTCAAAAAATCGTGGAGAATTTAAATTAAATCTTTCAGATATTTTAAATCAGAATGCGAAGTTTTATCATGACCTGAACGATAATAAAAAATACGATAAGGCTAGCGATGCTCTTGCTATCAATCGTAAGTATGGCACCAATGTTTCACTTTCCTTCAGTTATAATATTAAATAATAAAAATTATAAAAATCAAACAATGAAAAAGTTATTCTATGTAATTGCATTAAGTGGTTTAATTACTACCAGTTGCAGAAAAATTGAAGTTGATGGTGATGGTAATAATCCAACAAACCCTAATCCAAATCCTGGTACTGAAAATACAATTCTGGAAGGAAGGATAACACAAAACCTTACATTAAAAGCTGCTTTTACTTATAAGCTTCGTGGCTTGGTTTATGTAACCAATGGTGCCATTTTAACCATTGAGCCAGGTACTAAAATTGTAGGTGAATTAAATAAATTAGGTGGTCTTGTAATAACAAGGAATGCAAAAATAATTGCTGATGGCACTGTTGATAAGCCAATTGTATTTACATCTGAAGCTCCAACACCAAGAAGAGGTGATTGGTCAGGCATCGTTATATTAGGCAATGCTCCAACTAACTCTTCCTTTAATGGCGTTCAGGGAGTTGGTGCGGTTGAGGGAGGGGTTAATAACAGTGATGGTCTTGGTTTATATGGTACACCTTCTACACAGGGCCAAAATCCTGCAGACAATAGCGGTATACTTAGATATGTACGAATTGAACATGCAGGATCGGCATTTTTACCGGATAATGAAATTAATAGTTTAACGATGGGTGGCGTAGGGGCAGGAACTGTTATAGATTATGTTCAGGTATCTTATGCAAATGATGATGCGTTTGAATGGTTTGGTGGTACAGTAAACTGCAGTCATCTTATTGCATATAAAACTTTGGATGATGATTTTGATACAGATAACGGATATAATGGAAGAGTTCAGTTTGGTATAGTATTAAGAGATTCTGCAGCAGCTGATATATCAAGATCAGAAGGTTTTGAAAGTGATAATGATGCAAACGGAAGCACCCTTACACCAAAAACAACCGTTAAATTCAGTAATATGACGGTTATTGGCCCAAGAGCTACTTCTGCTAACATAGGTAACAGCTTATATCTTGCAGGAGCACAAATACGCCGCAATTCTGCAATGTCTCTTTTTAATTCTATCATTATGGGTTGGCCTATAGGTTTATTAATCGATGCAAGTAAAGGTGAGCCAACTGATAAAAATATTCCAGGAACCTTATTGGTACAAAATACAATTTTAGCAGGTAATAATATTGCTGTAAAATATTCACCAAGTCCAACCACACCTACAGGAGCAACCGATGCAAGCATGTTAGCATGGTTTAATACTCCGGCATATGGTAATACTATTGTACCTGCCGCTACAGATGTGTTAGCTGCACCTTTTAATTATGCAACGCCGGATTTTACGCCTGGAACAGGTTCACCTGCTTTAACAGGAGCCAGCTTTACTAATACCGGAGCCGGCTTTATGAGTGTTACCTACCGTGGCGCTGTTGGTCCGGGTGATAACTGGTTTAAGGTTTGGACAAAATATAACTAGAGTTTGATAAGCAAAACAGGTTTACTTTTAACTGTACCACCCCGTAATCGTACCGGGTGGTTTTATTTGGCACATTATTTAATATTAAAACATTAAACATAAATTTATGGATAACATATCAAATAAACCATTGGGAGAAGATGACCACGATTTACCACCTTCGGATGAAACCTTAAGAAGTAAGATTGATAAACATCTAAGTGATAAGGAAGATACCATTTCTGAGGAGGATATAAAAAAAATTAATACAAGTACCGGCAGAGAAAATATTGTGGCAGTACCACATAGGGAAAAGGATGAACAGGATGAAATAAATGATGATGAAAAGGATAAGGATGATATTGAACCTGATAAAGAAGCGCCATCTTCCTGGGAAATATTAGGGCATTAATTTAATTCCGGATACCCGGCAGGGTAAAGCCAAAGCTGCTGCCCACATCAAGTTTACTTCTAACGTGTATGGTTTCTCCGTGTGCTTCAATGATGTGTTTACAGATGGAAAGTCCTAATCCGCTACCGCCGATTTTACGGTTGCGGGCAAGATCCGTACGATAAAATCTTTCAAAGATTCTTGGTAAATGCTCTTCAGAGATACCGGCCCCATCATCTGTAATTTCTATTAAAATCTTTTTTCCTTCCATTCTGTAAACACTCCCTTCTACAATACCCTGCTGCTTTCCATACTTAATTGCGTTATCTACCAGATTGATAAGCACCTGCCTTATCTTTTCTTTATCGGCATAAACAGTTAATGGCAATTCACAGCCTTTTTTTATGTAACATTTAATTTGTTTTTCTTCGGCATTGATCGAAAGTGTTTCAAATACATCTTCTATCAGATCCTGTATCACAAAATTCTCTTTGTACATTAACTGCTTACCACTTTCCAGCTTTGATATTTCATCAAGATCATTAATAAGATTCACCAGCCGGGATACATTCTTTGCAGCATTACCTAAAAATTTTTTGCTTACTTCAGGCTTTTCCATTGCTCCACCTATCAATGTATCAATATATCCCTGTATGGCAAAAATGGGTGTCTTTAATTCATGAGATAAATTCAGTAAAAACTCTTTCCTGAAAATTTCATTTTGTCTCAGTACTTCTATTTCTTCTTTATGATGCTCAGCCCATACCTCTACATCTTCTCTAACTTCATCAATACTTTTTTGCGGTAAAATATTATGGTAATAAAATTCCTCTTTTTTAGTTGCTTTGGTTTGATAGATAAGTTTATAAATAAGCTTGAGCTTGCGATAAATAAATCGCTTTAGCATAAATGCTATCAGTAAATAAGAAAGAATATAAAATGCTGCAACAGCTATAACTATAACTTTCCAGCTTTCCTGATAAAAATATCCTGTAATAGCTACGGTAACAGCTAATGGCAAGGCAGTGAGTGCTGCAATATGTTGTGCAGAAAAGTTCTTGCCTTGTAACATTTATAATTCAAATTTATATCCCACCCCCTTCACTGTTGAAATACAATCTACACCTATTTTTTGTCTTATTTTTCTTACATGTACATCAATAGTTCTATCACCTACAATAACTTCAGTGCCCCACACTTTTTCCAATATCTCATTTCTTAAAAAAACTTTCCCGGGTTTTGAAGCAAGCAATGAAAGCAACTCAAACTCCTTTCTGGCAAGCGTTACAGGATGCTCTTTATACATTACATTATATTTTTCCCTGTTTATTAAAAGGTCACCAAGTTGTAAAACAGGGTTTCCTTCTTTGGGAACTCTTCTAAATAATGCATTAACCTTACTTATTAAAACTTTAGGGCTTATAGGCTTGGTAATGTAATCATCAGCACCGGTTTCAAGTCCGCTGATTTCTGTTTTCTCATCCCCTAATGCAGATAAAAAAATAATAACAGTGTCCTTAAACTGAGGTTGTGACCTTAATATTTTGCAAACGTCAATCCCATTTTTCCCCGGCATCATTACATCAAGAATTATCATTGAAGGCACATGGTCTTTTGCTAATTCAAGTGCTTCATTTCCATTTTTCGCACAGATAACCTCGTATCCTTCGGCTATAAGGTTATAACTCACAATTTCAAGAATATCCGGCTCATCGTCTGCCAGCAAGATTTTTCCTGCTTTACTCATCTTTGCGGTTTGCCGCAAACCTATATTAATTTATTGTTACACAACCGTCAGGCTTAATGAGTTTACAATTTCTTAATATTGAAAAATATACTAATCCTTTTATTCTAATTAATGTTTATAGACAATTGACGTGCTTTTTTTGTTTAATTTCAATAGAATTTTAATGCCGGCTTACCTTAAATGAAATCATTATACTTTTTATCTCTTCTATTATTTTTTCTTTGTTATTCATCTGCGGCACAGCAGCGAATAATAACAGGAAAAGTAACTGATGTAAAAACAGGGCAACCACTTTCTTCCACCAGTGTGTATGCCCTGAATTCAGGTAACGGAGTTATTACTGATGACGAGGGAAATTACACACTCACCATTTCTGATAAAATTGATTCTATAGCAATTTCTATGGTGGGTTATAAAGCTGTTATTAAACCTGTTTCGAAAGAAAAAACGCAGGTCATTAATTTTGAAGTACAGCCAGCCTCAGCCTCTATGGGAGAAGTTTCTGTTTCAGTAAAGTCAAAATATTCAAAGGCACAGCGACTGGTGAGGCTGGTAATAAAAAATAAACCAAAAAATAATATTTACGAGAACGATAACTTTCAGGCAGGTGTATACGACAAAATAGAACTGGATATAAAAAATATTGCCGAAAAACTGCAGAACAATCGTTTGCTGAAGCCTCTTGCTTTTGCTTTGGATAATATGGATAGCACGGCTGATAATCAAAAATATTTACCTGTTTATTTGTCCGAGACGGTTTCCGATTTTTACTATAGTCGCAAACCTGAAAAAGAACGCTACGATTATAAAGCCATTAAAAGTTCGGGACTTGATAATCAATCAATGCTTACATACATAGATGGCTTATACAAAAAAATAAATGTGTATGATAACCTGATAAAGCTTGTCGATATAAATTTTGTGAGCCCGATTGCCGATAATGCATTAAACCTTTATAACTATTATATTAACGATACTATGCTTATTGATGGTCACCAGTGCATTCAGGTTCAGTTCTCACAAATACAATATGGCACGAATACTTTTAATGGATTTATGTGGATAGTGGATACTACCTATGCCCTTAAATCTATGACTATGCACATGGATAAAAGCGCAACGATAAATTTTGTGAACAAATTCGAGATAACACAAAACTTTGAATTGACAGGTAATGAAAAGTTTTTGCCATCAAAAAATATTTTATTTATTGATATCAATATTCCCGCAATGAAAAAAATGGGGGTTCTCGCTAAAAAAACCACTCTGTTCCAGGATTTTATTATTAATGATCCATCGATTGATACTGCTTTTAATAAAAGTGTAAAAGATATCACCTCAGTTGCTATTAGTGATTTTGATACAGCTTACTGGAGTGCTATCAGATTTGAGCCGTTAAGTAAAACGGAACAATCTGTTTACAAATTAATGGATACATTAAAAGTAATACCTGCCGTTATTTTATATGGAAAGATCATAGATGTTTTAAGTAATGGTTATTATAATCTTGGCAAGGTAGACATTGGGAATCTTTATAACACGTATTATAGTGATAGAATTCAAGGCAGCAGGTTTACTTTTGGAATGCGGACTAACAGCACGCTTACTAATAAATTCAGATTGAAGGGCTATGCAGGTTATTCAACAAAAGATAAACGGGTACGTTACAGCATGGGTTCTCTTTTTGTATTAGACAGAAAACAATGGAGCACTTTAAATGTAGTTTACAGTAATGATATTGGTGTTGCCAATTCTCATGAGGATGAGCTTGATGAGAATTCCATCTTTGCATCTTTTTTAAGAAGGATAAACCCAACTGAGATTCGCCTGGTAAATACCAAACAGGCACATATTTCTTACAATAAATTTTTCGCCAATGGATTTGGTATTAAGATGGAAGCAAAATCCGCTGCCTTAACTCCATATTTCAACATGTATTATACGCATGATAATTTTACTCCGTTCATTACTACAAAGCCGGGTTACAACAGCAGCTATAAAACCAATGAAGCCTCATTTACACTACGGTACGTGTATAAAGAAAAATATATTACGCAACATTTCAGAAGGGGAAGCCTTGGAAGTAATTACCCGATAATAAATCTTACATACACCAAAGGTTTTAAAATTGATAACGGCTTTCTTAAAAGTGATTTTAATTACAATAAATGGAATCTAAATGTTCAGCATGATTTTTCTTACGGAAGATTAGGGCAATTATCCTATACACTGCAGGCCGGAATTACCAAGGGTATTTTGCCAATATTATTGCTTGAAGTACAAAAGGGGAATGATACTTATTATAATAACCCGTATGCATTTAATAACATGAACCGCTATGAGTTTGTAAGTGATAAATATGCAAGTATTTTACTGCAGCAAAATTTTGGCAGCTTCCCTTTTAATTATATTCCTGCTATAAAAAAATGGAAATGGCGTTCGCTGGTTACTTTTAAAAGCGTTATAGGAAATATGACGGAAGAAAATAAAGTTGCAAATGGATATTATGATCCCACAATAGATTATCATTTTACAATACCTAACCGGGTTCCTTATATGGAAGCAGGAGTAGGTATAGAAAATATTTTTAAGTTACTACGGTTAGATGCAGTGTGGAGATTGAATTATCTTCAAAATAAAAACGTACCTGCGTTTGGAATTTTAGGAAGTGTACAATTCAAATTTTAAATGCTATGGCCTCACCCTCGTTCCCTCTACAATAGAGAGGGAGGTCAGGCTATAGTTCTTTATAAATCTTTTGTAGTAACATATCATTATTAATATTTCCAATCGTCAAAATAGATTGGCAACCTGTAAGAACGGCTTATGTGCCGGTAGCAAGTCTCCCCTTTGGGGGGAGATTTAGGGGGGCCTACCATCCCAACACCCATGCAAATATTAATGGTGCTACAATGGTTGCATCGCTTTCAATTACAAACTTGGGTGTATGAATATCTAATTTACCCCATGTAATTTTTTCATTGGGAACGGCTCCGGAATAAGAACCGTAGGAAGTTGTTGAATCCGATATCTGGCAAAAGTAGCTCCAGAAGGGTATCTCATGCATTTCAAGATCCTGGTAAAGCATGGGAACAACACATATAGGAAAGTCTCCGGCTATACCACCACCTATCTGGAAAAATCCAATTCCTTTTCCCGAACTATTTTTCTGGTACCAGTCACTTAAAAAAACCATGTACTCAATTCCGCTTTTCATAGTAGAAGCCTTCAATTCTCCTTTTACTATATAGCTGGCAAAAATATTTCCCATAGTACTGTCTTCCCAACCCGGAACAATTATCGGTAGATTTTTTTCTGCAGCAGCAATCATCCAGCTATTCTCTACAGGTATCTCATAATTTTCTTTCATCACGCCGCTCAATAATAATTTATACATGTACTCATGCGGAAGGTATCGTTCTCCTTTATCATCAGCGTCCTTCCAGATTTTGTGTATGTGCTTTTGTATTCTTCTAAAAGCTTCTTCTTCAGGTATGCAAGTATCGGTAACACGGTTATATCCTTGCTCCAAAAGATCCCATTCATCTTTAGGGCCTAACTCCCGGTAATTAGGAACTCTTTTGTATTTAGTATGCGCAACAAGGTTCATTATGTCTTCTTCCAGGTTGGCGCCTGTGCAGCTGATGATGGAAACTTTATCCTGCCGTATCATTTCTGCCAGGGAAATTCCCAGCTCAGCGGTGCTCATGGCACCTGCAAGCGTTATCATCATTTTACCCCCTTCATCCAAATGAGTAACATACCCTTTGGCCGCATCCATTAAAGCTGCTGCATTAAAATGGCGGTAATGATGTTGAATAAATTCAGAAACAGGTCCTTTTTTCATAGTAAAATATTAAGGGTGCAAAAGTAATTTTTTTTGGGCTGTGAGCATTGGTAATTCTATTGGTCATTTGTTCGGGCTATTCATTACAAGCCCCGGGGACTCGGGGGCTTTTCATTTCTATCCCGCAGCTTTTGAGCGAAAGAATAT
>MWYX01000016.1 GCA_002050465.1 Chitinophagales bacterium 65-1 | reverse complement strand
GGCATGAAACGAAAAATATTGGGTTATGATGATAAGATCATGATGGTTCGTATTGTATTTGAAAAGGGAGCTATTGGAGTTGTACACCAACATTATCACAGCCAGGTTACTTATGTAGTTAATGGAGAATTTGAACTGCAGGTAGGGAGCGAAAAGAAAATAATGAGATCAGGCGATGGCTTTTATATTCCGTCCAACATTCTTCATGGAGTTATTTGTGAGCAAGCCGGAGAGTTGATTGATGTTTTCAGCCCGGTAAGAGAAGATTTTTTAATGGGGTAACCATTTACAATATCAATTTAAAAATCTCTGGTTGAAAAACCTGTTTGAGTAAAAGTGCTGATGGAATTTATCAGGACACCAAATTAGAATTATACTAAATCATAAATAATGAAATACATTATAACTATAGTCTTTCTATTAATAACTGTAGTACCGCTTAAGGCTCAAAAAATTGATCTTATTAAAGTATTGGGTCATGCAGAAGGTCAAACAGAAATAATGCTTACAAATGTAAAAGGAGTATTAGATCCGGCTAACCCAACATTAGTTTCTCCAAGAACGCTGGAAAATGATAAGCTTAAGGTGGTGACTTCCCGTGACTGGACAAGTGGGTTTTTTCCCGGCTCATTATGGCATTTATATGAATTAAGCGGAAATGAAAAATGGAAAACTGAAGCTGAAAAATTTACCTCTTACCTGGAAAGAGAGAAAACCAACAATAGCAATCATGACATAGGATTTAAAGTGTATTGTAGTTTTGGGAACGGATATCGCCTGACAAAGGATTCTTCATACAAGGCTGTAATTATCCAATCAGCTAAAACATTATCAACCCGGTTTAATCCAAAAACAGGTGTCATTCGTTCATGGGATCATAACAGAGATAAATGGGTTAACCCGGTTATTATAGATAATATGATGAACCTTGAACTGTTATTTGAAGCGACAAAGCTCACTGGTGATTCCACTTTCTATAAGATAGCCATAAGCCATGCCAATACAACTATGAAGAACCATTTCAGGCCAGATTTCAGCACTTATCATGTATTAGATTATGATCCCGAAACAGGTGCAGTACTAAAAAAGAATACTCACCAGGGGTATAGTCATGAGTCTGCGTGGTCCAGGGGACAGGCATGGGGATTATATGGTTATACTTTATGTTATAGATATACTAAGGATATTACTTATTTACAACTCGCAAAAAAAATAGCCGGGTTTATTTTAAATCATCCAAATATGCCGGAAGATTTAGTGCCGTATTGGGATTTTAATGCACCAAATATTCCTAATGAACCACGTGATGCATCAGCTGCAGCGGTTATTGCATCTGCATTATACGAGCTAAGTTCTTATAGTACCGTAAAAAATAATTACTTAATTAAAGCGAATGCAATCCTGTATAGCTTAATGAATAAATATTTTTCTCCCTCCGGAAAAGCTAAAGGATTCATTCTGCTTCACAGTAATCTTTAGCAGGAGAGCCTTTGATCCTGGTGCCCTTGCCGATAGCTGCTGAACCAGATTTAAGTCTATAGCCCGCAGGGCCACCCCCGGGATTGGTCAACCTCAAGTTACCTGTTACCCTATTGGAATCAACAGGTTCATTAGATGCATTTCCATAGTAAGCATTATTTGAAAATATATTGTTAGTACTCTTTTTAAAATCATACGAACCACCTGAAGCCTCATTGTAGAAAATGTTATTATAAAAAAATGACTTATCTGCATACGTGCTATCCCAGTCTTTAGAGTAAACAATATTGGTGTTGATCTGCTTTGGGCCCAAATAGATTATATTATTATGAAAGGTTGTGTTAGTTGATGAACCTGCAAACCTGATTGCAAATTTCCCATGTCCTTCCCGTTCAATGAGTCCGTCACGCTCAAAAATGTTATACCTTACTATTGTACCTTCATTAAAGTTTCCCGGACCTCCGGTAACCAGCATTCCAAAATCATTATCATGGCAGTAGTTGTATTGAATTATTGTATTTCTACATTTATAATCACTGTCAATTCCTCCGGCATCTTCATCGCCGGGATTGGCCTTTGTGTTCCTGGCTTCGTTGTATTGCAAAATTGTTCCATCAGAATTATAAGGATATAATGCATTACCTGTTGTACGGATTCCACAATAGTCAAATAAGCAATGTTCTACAATTGCATCCTGTGAGGCCCGTATAGTAATTCCATTACCCCCTGTCCGTCTGATTATTGAGTTTCTGATTACAAATTTTAGGTTTGGCGTCCAGTCGGTATTTACAGTAGCAGTTCGATTGTCATAATCAGATCCGTTTGTAATTCCTGAGCGGTCAACGTCATGTACATAACAGCTGTCCACCAGAATATCATTGAAAAAGGTTGGAACGTCTTTACCTGTATTAAAAACACGGAAGTAAATACCCCCTGTATGGCGCTGCGTTATATCGCCATTTACTCCATGAACTTCAAGTTTAATTAAATGGATGGAATTTAGTTGACCAACGTTATTGCCCTGAATAAAAATGCCAAATTTTCTACTGTTTTTGCCTTTATATTCCGGAGGCAAAATTACATTCGCATATTTCGTCACATTCTCTTTTTCCCATTGATCAAGTGTCATACCGGCTTCACCTGGATCAAAGTTCGTCACTTCCAAATCCCTGATTATCCAATATTGCTGATTGAATAATGAAATGGTACAAAACCTGGAAAAGGTTTTATCCATTGAACACTCTGTTTTTCCATCTCCATGCAAAGCCGGATTCTTGCCCATTCCATACTTCCCGATAGTTATCGGTTTACCCTGTTTACCAGAACCTTGTGGTTTTATTGTCCCGATCCATGACTGCCCGCCATTTTAAACTGAATAAAAGTTTTACCATAGGATTAATAATACCTGATCTGCTCGATCAATTTTATGTATTGGCCATAAATGGAGTAGAAGGTGTGGCGGAAAAAGAAAAATACAATGTTATTCTTACTCAGTCACATGAAGATGTTCTTAACGAGGAAAAGATCACAAACCTGATGATCAGGAACCGGATAGACGGAGTGATTGTGGCTATTACTAAAAATACAATGAATGTGCAATTGTTTCAAAAATTAGTATCAATAGGCATACCTGTCGTGTTTATTGCCAGGGAACCACCCGGCGACTCATTTAATTTTGTCTCGTCCAATAATTTTGAAGGAGCGTTAAATGCAACCAATTTTTTAATTAAAAAAGGCCATCGCAGAATTGCTCATATAATGGGGCCAAACTCTATGCAAACTTCCCAGGTTCGTTTTGAGGGTTATAAACATGCCTTACTTAAAAATAAAATACCATTTGATTCAAAGCTGATAAAAGTAGTAGATTTTACCAAAAAATCAACTGAACTAGCAATGAAAGAGTTAATGAGATCTGAAAAGCCACCTACTGCAATTTTTACATTTAAGAATTATATTACACTGGACGCTATAGAGTTTTTGAAAAATAAATATCCTGCCAAGCTTGATAAAATCGATTTTGTGGGTTTCGGTAACCTTCCATTATTACAATACCTCGATCATAAACCCATTGCTTCCATCGAAGAGAACTCATACCAGATCGGATTAGAAGCGGCACAACTTTTATTTGGGAAAATTCACTCACAAGATGCCGGGGATGAAGAAATTTCTCAGCATTTAAATGTGCCTTGTAGGCTTGTAATTCATCATTAAACTATTACTGGCAATCAAAATTATTTTATTTAACAGGATCTATTTTTCATATCAGGATCACCGCCCCATCCATCCTCCATCTACTGTTACGATGGATCCATGCATATAATCCGATGCTGATGATGCAAGTAAAACAACCGGCCCCTTAAAATCTTCAGGCATACCCCAACGTCCTGCCGGAATGCGTTCCATGATAGATTTGCTTCTACCCTCATCAGCCTGCAAAGCTGCTGTATTATCGGTGGTTACATAACCAGGTGCAATTGCGTTTACATTTATACCTTTTGATGCCCATTCATTAGCAAAGGCCCTGGTAATACCGCCTATTGCTGATTTGCTGGCTGTGTAACCCGGCACATTAATACCTCCCTGAAAAGTTAGTAAGGAAGCAGTAAAAATAATTTTACCTTTTTGCCGCTTCAACATTTCCTTTCCTAATTCACGGGCAAGTATAAAAGGTGTAGTTTGATTCACCGCTATTACTTCATCCCAATATTCATCAGGGTGATCTGCAACAGGTTTGCGCAATATGGTTCCTGCATTATTAATTAAAATATCAATTTGTGGGTGGTCTTTTTTTACCTGATTGATGAATGCATATAAGTTTCCTCTATTACTAAAATCACATTGGTAGGGATAAAAGTTTTTATTCAATGCCTTCACTGATGTTTCTATTTCGCTTCCCTGTAATTCAAGATTAGCTGAAACGCCTATAATATGAGCACCGGCTTCAGCTAGTGCTTCAGACATTGCTTTACCAATACCCCGCTTGCAGCCGGTTACCAATGCAACTTTCCCATCTAACCGAAATAAATCTAATATTAATGCCAATGAATATTTTTTTTGATGAATAATTGCACTTTTTAAGAAGCTTTACGTACCACTATTGTAAGGGGATTTTCTATTTTTTGTTTATAAAATTTAAGATAATCAAACCATTTTTGAGAAGATGTAATTGCTCCGCCTTTATCCCATGCAGCTCCATGAAAATAAATTACAGGCTGGCCAGTTGTTGCCTGCACAACAGCAAGTAAATGTTCTTTATTCATCATCATTTGTTGCACGGGTTGTTCAAATAAACAACCGACACCTGTTGTTCCATACTTATTATCTGTAGGTTCCCAATATCCCATTATTCCACCACTTTCATCCATCCATGATGAGCCAGGCGCTTTTCTTTTTATTATTCCTGCAACCACGGGTAATGTGGGAGTTTGATTAAAACTATAAATAGCTTCCACACGACTCATTTGTGAGCCGGCATCAAGTGAAATTGTTTTTACAACTTTTACTTTTTGCGAAGCAACATCCCATTCATCGAAGGTTAATTGAAAAGTAGACCGCAGCGGACCATTGTCCAACACTTTCCAGGTACGATAATTTTTAGAATACCAAATAGTATCATTTTTATAAGGAGCCATATTGCCTGCACCTAATGAAAAACCTACGTGATAATAATCCATTCCATCCCCATGATCAATATGATATTCGCCACGCTTATATCGCTCGTTAAGGATAAGCTTTTCAGTACGTTTTACCCATACATCTGTTCCATAAGCATTTTCTTTTGTACCCTCCAGCGCCTTGCCATACATCCGAAAAGCGATCTTATCATTTTCCCAGGCAAAATCATCTTTTCGTTCGGGTACATAACGGGCATAAGTTTTTGAAGCGAAAGTGGCAGGCTTTCCTTTCTGGAATTGCAATATCAATTTGCTATTTGCTTTAACCGTTACAAGTATCAGCAAATTTTGTACATCCTGTCTACCCCGATATTCCAACTGATAAGGAGTTTGTTGTTTTGTTTTTGAATTGATAAGGATAAAGTTTGTAGTATCAATCTTTTGATTTGAAGACAAAACATCTTTCCATGGAATAGCCACTACTTCTTCTCTGTCAACTTTTAATGAATTGCTGATTTCGATTACCCCCTGGCAATAACTACCAAATAGTAAAAAGAAAAATGCTGATATAAAAAGAAAAACCGTTCTCATAATTTTTTATTGATTTCTGTCATGATAAGAAGACAAAATAATTAATTGGTGGGGTTTACCCGATAATTTTATTTCAATTCAGAAATAGCACAACCATCCATGTCACTATAATCTAAGTTCTCTCCCGCCATTCCCCAAATAAAAGTGTAATTGCTTGTTCCGGTTCCTGCATGAATACTCCAATTGGGAGAAATAACAGCCTGTTCATTTTGCATCCAAAGGTGCCGTGTCTCCTGTGGCTGACCCATTAAATGGCAAACTGACTGCCCTTCAGGGATTTCAAAATAAAAGTACACTTCCATCCGGCGATCATGTAAATGTGCAGGCATTGTGTTCCATACACTTCCGCTTTTCAGTTCAGTCATGCCCATCTGCAACTGGCAGGTAGGAACAATACTATTTACCAGTAATTTATTAATGATGCGGTGATTAGCTGTTGCTACATTTCCCAACTCTACTATTTCAGCTTCCTGTTTTGTTACTTTTTTTGATGGGTAGGAATGATGTGCAGGTGCGGAATTAAGGTAAAATTTTGCAGGAAAGTTTTTATCAATAGAAGAGAATTGAACTTTTTTGTTTCCCTTTCCAATATATAACGCTTCTTTAAAATCAATTTCAAATTTCTCATCATCAGCCATTACATTTCCTTTTCCGCCAACATTTATTATTCCCAGTTCCCTCCGCTCTAAAAAATAATTTGATTTTAAATTATCCGGGTTTGGTAATTCAATAATGCCTGCCACCGGCATTACTCCTCCTGCTATATAGCGATCATAATGACTAAGCGTTAAATTAACATTATCCGTTTCAAATATTTTTTCAATCAAAAAACTTTTTCTCAAATTCGTTGTGTCCATTAGTTTTACTTCTTCCGGCCCTACTGCATACCTGCTTTCAAAATTCATCTGAGTCGTTTATGTTTTAAAAAATTATTTTATATCTTTTCAAGTGCTCAAAAAATATTAATGAGGAATTATGGAAAGTTATATTTTTTATTTAAAAAAATTAAATTAATGGAGTTAGACGAAAATAAAATTTCGCATGTAAGGGTGCCATTCAAACTTGTTCATCATTAAAGACAAAAAATAGCATAGCAAATGAATAATTAGTTTTTAATACCAATCAATAAGGGGTTATACAATTTTGTATTAATTGCTTTTAACTTTTCAAGGGGAATTTTTATCACTTTCCTGTCATAAGTCATTAAGCCGTTAACTTCAATTTCCACATCGGTTGTTTGCGTATAAATTGCTGCGGATAATCCTTTTTTTATCCAGTTCTGTAAGCTTATTACAAAAGACTCATATTTTAAAAATAAACTATCTGCATTTTTAAAGCTTTGATAACCCCAGTTATTTTTGGTTTGCCATGTGTGATTTTCAACTGGTAAGCCTAAGCCCCCATACTCACCCAATACCAATGCTTGCATAGCCCCGAAAAGATCAGCACGGGGCATTACAGGGGCAGGATAATTGTGAACATCAATCATGTGACCAACAAAATGAAAGTTGCCTCCGCTGGCACTATTCACTAATCTTGATGGGTCTTTTTGCATTGTCCATTTTGTGATCTCTTCTGTTTTAAATTGTCCCCATCCCTCATTGAATGGAACCCATACAACTATACATGGAAAATTATGCAAAGCTTCCATTATTGCTGACCATTCTTTTCTAAAAATATTCTCCGAAGCCTCTGTACGAATTTTATCTAAAGGCCCGCTTTCAATGCCCGGCCTTGATTCCCAGTGCTGATTTTTTAGATCGCCGCTTGGCATATCCTGCCATACAAGCATTCCCAATTTATCACAGTGATAATACCAGCGGGCGGGCTCCACTTTAACATGCTTACGAATTAAATTAAAACCCATTTCCTTTGTTTTTTCAATGTCAAATTTTAAAGCTTCATCAGTAGGCGCTGTATATAAACCATCAGGCCACCATCCTTGATCTAATGGCCCGAATTGAAAAAGGAATTTATTGTTAAGCATCAGCCGTTGCACTCCGTTTGCATCAGGGGCAACAGAACTTTTTCTCATGGCAAAATAACTTTGCACAGCATCTACCGATTTACCTTTTTGGATAACAGCAATTTTAAGGTCATATAAAAAAGGATTGACGGATGACCATAACTTAGGATCGTTAATGTTTAAAGTGGCAGTTGTGTTTGCAGTTATTTCCTGCTCTGCTATTTTTTTATTTCCATCCCATGCAGAAATATTCAATCGATCACCTGCCAGGGCATTTTTAATTTGTGCTGAAACTGAAAGTGTTTTTTTATCAATATCCGGAGTTTGTTTTATCGATTCTATATATGTTGAAGGAACGGCTTCAACCCAAACCGTTTGCCAGATGCCTGTTACGGATGTATACCAGATGCTGCGTGGAATTTTCACTTGCTTCCCCCGGGGTTGAGGCCCATCATCTGTAGGATCCCAGACACTTATCGCAATTTCCTGTTGTGTTCCTTTTTTTACAAATGGAGTTATATTAAAAGTAAAAGGATCATGCCCTCCTTCATGTGTTCCGGCTTTTTTTCCATTTACATATACAACGCTTTGCCAGTCTACTGCCCCAAAGTGTAACAATAAATTACCACTTTTAAATTGCGCTGGTAATGAAATAATCTTTCTATACCAAAGAATACTGTCTTTCCCAACAGTTTTAGTTACTCCCGATAAAAAAGATTCTACGGCAAAAGGAACTACTATTTTACCATCGAATGATAAAGGAATTTTCTCTTCTCCTTTTGGCTGAATTTTATAATCCCATTGTCCGTTTAAATTTATCCAATTGTTGCGTATCATTTGCGGACGTGGATATTCGGGAAGCGGATTTGAAATATTTACTTTATCAGCCCATTGTGATCTTATTCTGTCGTTTGTTTGCGCTGACAGGCAGGCTATAAATAAAATGCTACAAATAAATACAATTAAAATATTTTTCATAAAATAAAATTGAAACTTAAGGTAAATTAAAACAATATACTCTTACTTTCGGTTTAGAAATGAAATAGTTTCCATGGTAGATATTATAATACTATGAATTTAAAACAAACATGGCGTTGGTTCGGTCCTGATGACCCTGTGAGTTTGCAGGACGTTTTACAAACTGGTGCATCAGGAATAGTAACTGCATTGCATCATATTCCACATGGAGATGTTTGGCCTTTGGAAGAAATTAAAAAACGAAAAAAAATAATTGAAGATGCAGGACTTACCTGGGATGTTGTGGAAAGCGTAACCGTTCACGAATCCATAAAAACACAAACAGGTAATTACCAAAATTATATTGATCTCTATAAACAAACACTTCGCAACCTTGCAGAATGTAATATTAAAATTGTTACATATAATTTTATGCCGATTAATGACTGGACAAGAACAGATCTTAATTACAACATGCCTGATGGATCGAAAGCTTTATACTTTAACTGGTTTGATTTAGCTGTGTTTGATCTTTATATTCTTAAAAGAAAAAATGCAAAGGCTGATTATGATGAAAATATTTTGTCTGAAGCTGAAAAGCGATACAAAGCATATACAAAAGAACAGTTAGAACAACTGAAGGATATTATAATGTTTGGTATTCCAGGAGAAAAAAAGCAAACTGTGGAACAGATGCAGGAGAAACTGGATACTTATAAGGAAATTGACCATGCAAAACTCCGACAGCATTTAAAATACTTTTTAAAGGAGATTAGTTCAGTTGCTGACGATTTGGATATTAAGTTGGCGATTCACCCTGATGACCCGCCGTTTGATATCTTAGGATTACCGCGGATTGTAAGTAATGCGGATGATATTGATTTTATTCTATCCTCTGTACCTGCTAAAAGTAATGGAATATGTTTTTGCACCGGCTCTCTTGGCGCTGGAAAACATAATGATCTGTCTGCTATAGCAAAAAGTATAGGCACCCGAATGCATTTTGTTCACTTAAGAAACACAAAGCGTGATGAGTATGGTAATTTTTATGAAGCAGATCATTTAGATGGAGATACTGATATGTATGCAGTAATGAAAGAAATCCTGCAAATACAACAAAAAGTAAATACATCAATTCCGTTTCGTCCTGATCATGGGCACCAAATGATGGATGACCTTAATAAAAAAACAAATCCGGGATATTCATGCATCGGACGGATGAGAGGCTTGGCAGAACTGCGTGGACTTGAAATGGGAATTTTGAGAAGTATGAATACAACAAGTTAATTAGTTAGCTTTAAATCTTACATAAACTTTCAAATGGAAAAAATTGGAAAATACCGGTGGACGATTTGTGCCTTATTATTTTTTGCCACTACTGTAAATTATTTAGACAGACAGGTACTTAGCCTATTACAGCCTTACCTCGCAGACCCGGCGATGTTTAACTGGAGCAATACAGATTATGCAAACATTACTGCTGTATTTCAATTTGTGTATGCTTTCTCAATGTTATTCGCAGGGCGTATCATTGATAAGTTAGGCACTAAAAAAGGGTATGCATGGGCTATCATCATTTGGTCTTTGGCTGCAATAATGCATGCCTGGGCTATTCCAATTGGTGAAGGAATTTCAACAGCGTTAGGCTGGGCAGGCATTGCAGGTTTCTCTGTTTCAGTTTTAGGATTCATGTTTTCACGTGCATTATTAGCGTTTGGTGAAGCAGGCAATTTTCCGGCTGCCATAAAAGCAACAGCTGAATATTTTCCTAAAAAAGAGAGGTCGTTCGCAACCGGGATTTTTAATTCGGGTGCTAATGTAGGCGCCATACTTGCTCCGCTAACGGTTCCCTGGATAAGAATAAACTGGGGATGGGAAGCGGCTTTTATCGTTATGGGACTTATTGGTTTTGTATGGTTAATACTATGGCTTTTATTATACGAAAAACCGGAAAAGCAAAAAAGACTTTCTGCTACAGAGTTAGCCTATATTAACAGCGAAGAGGATACATCCCCGGTAACTGAAGAAACTAAGGAAAAAGTATCGTGGCCAAAACTCTTTGGTTACAGGCAGACATGGGCTTTTGTATGTGGAAAGTTTTTTACGGATGGCGTATGGTGGTTCTTTTTATTCTGGTTGCCTGCTTATTTAAAAGTACAATATGGTATTGTAGATAAGGCGGTGATGTTGCCCTTGGCTTTATTATATACTATGTCAATGGTGGGTAGTATCGGAGGAGGTTATTTCCCCATGTATTTTATTAAAAAAGGTTATAAAGCATATGATGGCAGGTTACGTGCCATGTTTGTAATAGCATTATTTCCCCTTATAATATTAGCCGCTCAGCCACTTGGCGAATATAGTTATTGGTTGCCGGTAATTGTTATCGGTATTGGTGCTGCTGCACACCAGGCATGGTCAGCAAATATTTTTACAACGGTTTCTGATATGTTTCCTAAAAAAGCGGTAGGTTCTGTTGTAGGTATTGGCGGAATGGCCGGTGGTTTGGGAGGGGTTGTTATGTCAAAACTTGGGGGGGCCTTATTTGACCATTATAAGGCATTAGGTCATATTGAAACAGGCTACACGATTATGTTTGCAATCTGTGCTTTTTCTTATTTGTTTGCATGGGCATTAGTTAAAGTACTTGTGCCGCGATATAAGCCAATTACTGACTTGTGATTTTTAAACCAACCTAAGAAAATAAATTAATTATTTCTTTGTAAAGAAGATTCCCTTACAATAAGTTCGGTATCTAAAACCCGTGTTTCAAACTCCGTTTCTTTACAGCAACATATAAAAAATGATAAAACACTTCACCATATTTTTATTTATTTTTTCATTCATAAATATAAAAGCGCAGGAGTTTATTCCACTTTGGCAAAAAGATAAAATGCCAAATTCAAAAGGTGTATATGTAAAAGATAGCGTAGCTAATGAAAGGCTTTACAGTATTACAACTCCGGGTATATATACTTTTTTTCCATCAAAGGATGATAATCACGGAGCTGCAGTAATTATTTTTCCCGGAGGAGGATATAATCATATAACCTTAAATCTAAGCGGTTTTCAACTGGCAAAATGGTTTAACAGTTTAGGCATGCCTGCATTTGTGGTAGTTTACCGTTTACCAACTTCGCCTGATCTTAAACAAAAGGAACTTGGACCATTGCAGGATGCACAAAGAGCCATTCGATTAATCCGTAACAATGCGGATAAATGGGGAATTAAAAAAGATAAGATAGGTTTAATGGGTACATCCTCGGGAGGTCATCTTGCTACCTTGTTGGGAACACATACCCGGGATATTTCTGCAATAAAAGATTCATTGGACAAAATTTCTTTTCATCCTGATTTTATGATACTTATATCTCCGGTTATTGATATGGATAAATATGCTCACAGCGGGAGCCGTAAGCGTTTACTGGGCGATAGTCCGTCACAGGAGTTAATTGATAAGTATTCAACTCAAAATAGTGTTACTGCAACTACGCCGCCTTGTTTTATAGCTCATGCATTTAATGATAAAGCAGTTGTGCCACAAAACAGCCTGTTGTTTTACAAAGCATTATTAGAAAAAAATATTTCTACCAGCTTTCATGTATTTCCAAAAGGTGGTCATGCAATAGGATTAAGTAATAATCCCGGCTCTACAGAGCTTTGGAAACCTCTGTGTGAAATGTGGTTAAAAGAAATGGGCTTTATTGAAACCAAAAAAAGATAAATGATATGAAGGAACTATTTGTCTCATTAATATTTTTATTTGCTACATTATTCAATTTTGCACAGACAAAAAAGAAAGTTGTAGCAAAAGATGGAAGCGGAAATTATACAACAGTGCAACAAGCTCTGGATGCAGTACCGATAAATAATAAAAAACCCATAACCATCTTTATAAAAAATGGTATTTATAAAGAAAAGCTTCATCTGGATTCATCAAAGAAATTTGTAACATTGGGATCCTAAAAAATAAATACTTAAATCTTTTATAAATAGCAATATGTTTTTCTTAGGAATTGATTTAGGCACCTCTTCAATAAAAGTTTCTGTTGTTGATGCAGATACGCAGCAGTGTATTGCATCAGCACAATATCCTGAAACGGAAGTTGATATTATTGCTCCACAAACAGGCTGGGCAGAGCAAAGCCCTGACTTATGGTGGGATCATGTGCAGCAGGCAATTCTAAAATGTAATGCAGCGCAACTGTACAATCCAAAAGATATTATTGCCATTGGTATAGCATATCAAATGCATAGTTTGGTTTTGATTGATAAAGAGCAGAATGTGTTGCGCAATTCCATTATCTGGTGCGATAGCCGTGCGGTGGAAATTGGTGAAGAAGCTTTTCATAATATGGGAGAAGAAAAATGTTTATCACACCTCCTTAACTCACCCGGAAATTTTACAGCATCAAAGTTAGCCTGGGTAAAAAATAATGAACCTGCTATTTATGAAAAGACAGATAAGGTATTGCTCCCCGGTGATTTTATCTCAATGAAATTTACAGGAGAATGTACTACCACTTCTTCAGCACTTTCAGAAGGAATATTGTGGGATTTTAAAAAAAATAATATTTCTGAAGATGTAAAAAATTATTTTGGATTTGATCGTAATATTTTTCCTTCAGTCCATCCTTTATTTTCGTCACATGGATATTTAAAAGAGCCGGTTGCTGATAAATTATCATTAAAAGCAGGGATACCGGTTGCCTATAAAGCCGGAGATCAATTAAATAATGCACTCTCTCTTAATGTGCTTAATCCGGGTGAGATTGCAGCCACTGCAGGCACTTCCGGCGTTATTTATGGAGTAAGCGATCAATTGAATTATGATCCGCAATCACGTATCAATAGTTTTGCTCACGTAAATCATAAGCCTGACAAAAAAAGTATTGGAGTTTTATTATGTATTAACGGTGCAGGTATTTTCAACAGGTGGATAAAAAATATTACAGGCACAAACATTTCTTATCAGGCATTAAACGAGGCTGCTGCAAATATTGATGTTGGGTCAAATGGATTGCTCGCTATTCCATTTGGCAATGGCGCTGAGCGTATGCTGGAAAATAAAATCATAGGCAGTCATTTTCATAACCTTGATTTTAATGTTCATACCACCGCTCACATGGTGCGTTCTGTTCAGGAGGGAATTGCATTTGCTTTTCGCTACGGACTTGATATCATGAGAGAAAATACGATTGATCCCAGCATTATCAGGGCAGGAAAAAGCAATCTTTTTTTAAGTAATGTATTTACGCAATCTTTTGTAAACGCAACAAATGTTCAGGTTGAATTCTATGAAGGCGATGGAAGTTTTGGCGCAGCTATCGGCGCAGGCATAGGAGCAGGAATATATAATTCTGCAACTCCATTCATTAACAGAAAACCTGTTGGTTTAGTTGAACCCAATCACCAAAATGTATATAATGAGTTGTATCATAAATGGAAAGAGTTGTTGAATGAAAGATTAATAAATACCAGTAGAAACCAGGAATTGTTATTAGCATAACATCAAAACAAATCAAATGAAAGTAGTTACAGGTGATAAAGAATTTTTTAAAGGAATACAGCAAATAAAATTTGAAGGCATTGAAAGCGATAACCCGCTTGCGTTTCGCTGGTACGATGAAAATAAAATGGTTGCGGGCAAAACCATGAAAGATCATTTGCGATATTCCTGTGCATGCTGGCATTCATTTAATGGTAATGGCGCAGACCCATTTGGAGAACCTACTCATATTTTTTCATGGGACGAAAAACAAAATCCCATT
>MWYX01000007.1 GCA_002050465.1 Chitinophagales bacterium 65-1 | reverse complement strand
GAAGACCTGAAAAAAGCCACAGAGTTTTATGAGAAGCTGTACCTGTATCAAAGCTATTGCTGGTATGCTTTTATACGGCAGGATTTTTTAATGTATTATCGTTATACGCAACATTGGGTGGATCTTTTTCTTCAAGAGCCTTTTATGATAGAAATAGAAACTGCGAATTATATAAAGGGCATTCATAATCTATTAACTGCGCATTTCACTTTACGTAATTATTCAAAATTTGAAAAAGATCTAAATCGTTTTGAAGAATTTGCCGGTTCTGAAATTGTAAAGCAGAATGATAATAATCGTATCCAGGTTTTTGTATATCTCTACATTGCAAAAATAAATCAGCATTTTTTAGATGGGACATTTAAAGAAGGATTATTGCTTGTGTCCACGATTGAAGAAAAATTAAATGAATTCCAGCTCCATCTTGACAGGCACCGCATTCTTGTATTTTATTACAAAATTGCTTCACTCTATTTTGGCGCAGGAGAATTTGGCAGCAGTGTTGATTACCTGAATAAAATAATTAACTGGAAAGTTGATCTGCGCAACGACCTGCAATGTTATGCACGCCTGCTACACCTGATAGCTCATTATGAATTAGGCAATTTTGATCTGATGGAATATCTTGTAAAATCTGTTTACCGGTTTATGGCTAAAATGGAAAATTTAAGTCTGGTAGAAGAGGAGATGTTTAAATTTATCCGTAAATCATTTCATTTATCACCTAAAAAATTAAAGCCCGAGTTTGAAATGCTCCTGAATAAATTAAAACAGTTTGAAAAGAGCCGCTTTGAAACCCGTGCCTTTGTTTATCTTGATATTATTTCATGGCTTGAAAGTAAAATATATGATAAGCCCGTGTACGAGATAATCAGGAGAAAATATTTGGAAAGAAAAAAATCGGTGTGATCCACTTATAAGAGGTTCTATTAAAAAATTATTAAATAAATACTGTATGAAAAAAATAATTAGTTCAGTTCTTCTCTGCCTTACATCAGCAATTGCTTTTTGCCAAACTAATAATGCTGACATTGCTATAATTCCACAACCCGTTTCGCTAACTAAAACTACAGGCGTGTTTTCCTTGCCACAAACTATTGTTATTGAAGCGCCGGTAACACAGGAAATGAAAGAAGTAACCCGTTTCCTGAAAGAAAGATTATCTGTTGCTACAGGTATAAATGTCACAGTACAAAATGCAGCTCCTTCTGCAGCCATACAATTATTATTAAATAAGCCACAAGATGCTGTTATTGGTAAAGAAGGTTATAATTTATCTGTAACATCAAAGAATATTATTATTAAAGCCAATACAGCGGCAGGATTATTTTATGGTGTGCAAACAATGCTGCAATTATTTCCGAAAGAAATTGAAAGTGCAGTACCTGTTGCGAATATTTCGTGGACAGCACCTGCTGTAGAAATTACAGATTATCCCCGTTTTGGATGGAGAGGATTGATGTTTGATGTTGCCCGACATTTTTTTACAAAGGAGGATGTAAAAAAATATATTGATAACATGGTGCGATATAAATATAATTTGCTGCACCTGCATTTAACTGATGATGAAGGCTGGAGGATTGAAATAAAAGGGTTGCCAAAACTTACAGAAGTGGGAGCCTGGAATGTAAAGAAGATCGGTTACTTTGGAACATTTTCACATCCTGCACCTGATGAGCCAAAAACCTATGGTGGCTTTTATACACAGGAAGATATTAAAGAGTTGGTTCAATATGCTAAAGAACGTTTTGTAAATATCCTTCCCGAAATTGATGTGCCGGGTCATAGCCTGGCAGCTGTTGTTTCCTATCCTGAGTTATCCTGTACGCCGGGTGCCGATAAATATCGTGTTCGTTCAGGTGAGCCAATTATGGATTGGAGCAAAGGCGCACCGCCAATTGCACTGGTAGATAATACGCTTTGCCCGGCCAATGAAAAAGTATATGAGTTCCTGGATAAGGTAGTAACACAGGTGGCACAGCTTTTCCCTTTTGAATATATACATATGGGAGGTGATGAAGCGCCTCATAATTATTGGGAAAAAACTCCGGCAATTAAAACGTTGATGCAAAAAGAAAAGTTGAAGAATATGGTAGAGGTGCAGGGTTATTTTACAAGGCGGTTGGAAAAGATCGTACGGTCAAAAGGTAAAAAATTTATAGGGTGGGATGAGATATTGGAAGGAGGGGTAGAACCGAGCGCTGCAATAATGAGCTGGCGTGGAATGAAGTATGGCGTTAAGGCTGCAAAAATGAAACATGAAGTGGTAATGAGCCCTACCACCTATGCTTATATTGATTATATGCAGGGTGATCCCATCATTGAGCCAAGGATTTATGCAGGGCTCCGTTTAAATAAGTCCTACGAGTTTGATCCTTCACCTGACAGCGTAGATGCAAAATATATAAAAGGAGGCCAGGCTAATTTATGGACAGAACAGGTGTATAATATGCGGCATGCACAATATATGACGTGGCCAAGGGGATGGGCCATTGCAGAATCTGTCTGGTCGCCCAGGGAAAAAAAGAACTGGAATAATTTTTTTAACCGCGTTGAAAAACACTTTGAGCGCTTTGATGTGGCAGAAATAAAATATGCTCCCGCAGTTTATGATCCCATTTTTACAGTGAGCAGAACAGCTGATAAACAACTTAAAATAACCTTAGCCAGTGAAGCGCCAGGGCTTGATATTTACTATACATTCGATAATTCATTTCCTGATCATTTCTATCCGAAATATACTTCTCCGCTAATAGCGCCAAAAGAAGCTGTAATGCTTAAAGTAATTACTTATAAAGGCATGAAGCCAGTAGGCAGGTTGATTGCTATGCCTATGGATGAATTAAAGAAAAGAGCTGATAAAAAATAGAAGTTTATAAAATTCTATAAAAAATATTTTTGTAAACCTTAAATCCTAAAAGCAGAACAATAAATACATTAAAAAATTTTTTCTTAATAAAAACCATGTAACATCGTCCTGGAAATATGTTTTATCCCGTTTATAACAAAAGCCATAATCCATTAATTGCAGGTCATTATATTTTTCAAGCATTTCTCCCGCAAAATCTCTTTTAAATAAAAGATCGTTATAGCCGCGGTAATTAATTGAAACAGGTGAGGGGTTATAGTATTCGCAAATTAAAATATACTTACTGCTTGCGGTATAAAGTTTTTCATACACTTTACCCAGCATATCAGGGTTAACATGTATCAATACTCCTTTAACTAAGGCTACTTCATATTGTTGGGTTGGTTCAAAATCAACAATAGAGCCCTGGAAAACATTCTCTTCTCCAAGAACTTCACTAAGCTCTTCGGCGGCCTTCTTATTAATTTCAATACCAAATACTTTAAGAGATGGGAATAGTTGTTTTAATACTTTTAAATTTACGCCTATGTTAGTCCCAAACTCTATCAAGGATTCAGGTTCGCTTACTTTTTCGAATGTTCTTGAAAAAAAATTTAAACCAGATGTTAACTGATCGGTGTTTTTACTTCGTTCGGTATATTCATTTCCAAACTCTCCTGCCCACAAATTTTCCTGTTTTGTTTTAAAACTCATTGGTATTTTTTCTTTAAATGGGCGCTATAATTATTTTACTACTTACCGGGGGGTGCAAGCATTATTGAATTAAAAAACAATTTAAGAGGTGATGGTATAGTCTTTAACAGGTATTGTTACTCTTTACAAAAATGCATTGTTTCAATAACTATACCAATAATCGTGTATAGATACCTAATGGCAAATGTAGAAATCAGTTTATATGTTCTTAAAAAGGCCAGATCTCAGAAATAGGAACCCATGAAGAGCTTCTGGAGCTGAAGGGTTTATATTTTGCATTATGGAGGCAACAGGCCGGAAACAGGATACCAAATAAAATAAATCAATAATATTAAGTATCCAGAATCTCAGATTAAATTACTTTAACCAACCAATAATTTTTCTTTCCCTTTTGTACCAGCAGGTATTTTTCATTTAGTAATTGCGATGGGTCGGGTATAAATTCAACCGTTTCAATTTTAAGTTTATTTATATGTATACCGCCACCCTGTACCATTTTTTTTGCTTCACCTTTACTGTTAAATATTTTAGTGTCAGTAAGAAAAGAAATAATATCTGTTCCTTTTTTAAAATTTTGTTTATCAAATTCAACTTTTGGTACACCTTCCATTACCTGTAATAATTCTTCTTCACTAAGTTGTTTTAATATCTCTGCTGTTTCGCTGCTGAATAATATTTGGGAGGCCTGTACTGCAAATTCATAATCTTTTTTTGAATGTACGAATGATGTTACTTCTGCCGCAAGCTTTTGTTGTAAAAGCCGCAAATGTTCATTGCCGGCATGTTGTTTTTTTAATGTTTCAATTTCTTCCCGGGTTAAAAAAGTAAATGTTTTTAAATATTTTTCAGCATCTTCATCAGCTGCGTTTAGCCAAAACTGGTAAAATTGATAAGGTGATGTTTTTTTTGCATCCAGCCACACATTTCCTTTTTCGGTTTTACCAAATTTTCCCCCGTCGGCTTTTGTCAGCAACGGGCAGGTAAAAGCAAAGGCTTCACCACCGCCTTTTCTTCTTATCAATTCTGAACCTGTAACTATGTTTCCCCATTGGTCACTGCCGCCCATTTGCAGTTTACAGTTATGGTTATTATAAAGCCAGTAAAAATCATATCCTTGTACAAGCTGGTAACTAAATTCAGTAAAGCTCATGCCTGCATCACTCTC
Source organism: Chitinophagales bacterium 65-1 (assembly GCA_002050465.1). Lineage (GTDB taxonomy): Bacteria > Bacteroidota > Bacteroidia > Chitinophagales > Chitinophagaceae > Ginsengibacter. Next base: position 9,949 of record MWYX01000007.1, on the reverse strand, counting down.
ATGTCTTTTTTTTACGCTGTCTTTGGCCAACATGTAATTGATAGAGATATGTTTTCCAACATCTCTTATAAAATCAAGAAAATTAAATTCTTTAAACCAATCATAATTATTTACCATTTCTGCATTATTGGATTTTGTAGTATCAAAATCCAAAAATTTTTCCAGTTGTTTTTTTATGCAGGATAGATTATGTTGAAGAACATCTTCGCTCAGCAGGTTTCTTTCTTCACTTTTTCCAGAGGGGTCACCAACCATTCCTGTGGCGCCGCCTATTAATGCGATTGGCTTATGCCCGCATTTTTGCAGAATAGCCAGCAACATTATGGGTACTAAATTCCCAATATGAAGACTGTCAGCCGTAGGATCAAAACCCACATACCCCGAGGTCATTTCCTTACTTAATTGCTCGTCAGTGCCGGGCATAATATCCTGTATCAGTCCCCTCCATTTTAATTCTTCTATAAAATTCTTCATCAAAAAATTTATTGTGCTGCATCAAAAGTAATATATCAGCAAACAGCAGTTTTCAAGACTTTTTTAATTGTTTACTTTTGAATAAATAATAAAGCAGTGGCAAAAATAGGTATAAACATAGCAACGGGCAGTTTACAAAAAGAAGAAATAATTGTAGGGATTGACCTTGGAACAACAAATAGCCTCATATCAATTATTCACCCGGATACAAAGCAGCCGGTTGCTTTAAAAGAACATAATAGCAGCCTGCCTACCGGACAGGCAGGCTCCTTAGTACCCTCAATTGTTCATTTTGATAGTAAAGGAAATATAACCGTAGGTGAATCAGCAAAACAATATTTAATAACCGAACCGCACAATACCATTTTTTCTGCAAAAAGATTAATGGGGAAATCTTATAATGATATTAAGAACAACAGTTCATTTTTCACATATAAAGTTATTGATGATGATACCGAAAGCCTGGTGAAAGTTCAGGCCGGACAAAAATTTTATTCGCCTATAGAGCTTTCATCATTCATTTTAAAAGAGCTTAAGCAACGGGCTGAGCATATTCTTAAAACTCCTGTAAACAAAGCAGTTGTTACTGTACCGGCATATTTTAATGATACACAAAGGCAGGCAACAAGGGATGCAGGCAAGCTTGCAGGCCTTGATGTTTTAAGAATAATAAATGAGCCAACAGCAGCAAGCCTGGCTTATGGTATCGGGTTGAATAAACAGGAACATAAAACCATTGCAGTATATGATCTGGGGGGCGGAACATTTGATATTTCAATTTTAAAAATATCCAATGGAATTTTTGAAGTGCTTTCTACCAATGGTGACACCTACCTTGGCGGGGATGATTTTGATAATGCAATAGTAAAATTCTGGTTGCAGAAATTATCGCTAAAGGAAGAAGAATTAAAAAATAATAAGCAGTTTGCGCAATCTATCCGTTTAAAAGCGGAAGAAGCAAAAAAGCAACTTTCTTTTAAAGAAGAATTTGTTGGGCAGCTGAATTATTCCTCACCGCTAGCTGACGGAGGGGGCCCGGAGGGGGCCGGACATGAATTAAAGATTTCTAAATCAGAATTTGAAGAATTGATTCGTCCATATATTGATAAAACAATTGCCTGTTGCAAAAATGCCATGAAGGATGCGAAGCTTACAAATGCTGACATTGATGTAATAGTAATGGTGGGAGGTTCCACAAGAATCCCCATGATAAAAAAAATCATTTCTGATTTCTTTGGAAAAGCTGTAAATGATACTATGAATCCTGATGAGGTAGTGGCATTAGGCGCTGCTTTACAGGCAGATATTTTAGCAGGAAATAATAAAGAGTTTCTGCTGCTTGATATAACCCCGCTTTCATTAGGAATTGAAACAAGGGGAGGTTTGATGGATATTTTAATTTCAAGAAATTCTAAAATACCCACAAAAGCATCAAGGCAATATACAACACAGGTTAATGGGCAAAGTGGAATAAAAATTTCTGTTTACCAGGGAGAAAGGGATATGGTAAAAGATAACAGGAAACTTGCAGCGTTTAATCTTACCAATATACCTGCAATGCCTGCAGGGTTACCAAAAGTTGAAATTTCTTTTTTAATAAATGCTGATGGTATTTTAATTGTAAAGGCGAAAGAGTTGAGAAGCGGTATAGAACAAAGTATTGAAGTACAGCCGCAATATGGGCTAACAGATCAGCAGGTTGAAAAAATGTTACTTGAATCCATCACCCATGCAAAAGATGACATTGCCACCAGAGCCTTACTTGAGGCAAAAACAGAAGGTGAGCAATTGCTGGAAACAACTGAAAAATTTATTTACAAAAATGCTAATGAACTTTTGGTAGGAGAACTTGAAACAACGGCTGAAGCAATGCAGGCTTTGCAATTAGCGCTTACAATGGAAGACAAGGATCTTATTCATTCAAAAATTGAAGAGCTTAATAATATATCCCGACCGTATGCTGAAAGAATTATGGACCAGGCAGTCTCAAAAGCTATGCAGGGAAAAACTATTTCTTAAAATACTGTTTAATTACTTTCCAAGCATTCTTTGTACATATTTTCCCAATATGTCAAATTCTATATTAACTTTTGATCCTTCTTCAATAAAAGATAGATTAGTATTATCTATAGTATAAGGTATAATTGCAACAGTAAATTTATTATTGCGAACGTTAAATGCTGTTAAGCTTATACCATTTAAACAAATTGAACCTTTTTCAATAACCAGGGAAGAAAACCTCTTTTTAATTTTAAAAGTGAATTCCTGGCTTCCTTTTAAAATTTTTTTATTAATGCAAACTGCTGTAGTATCTATATGTCCCTGAACAATGTGCCCGTCTAAACGCCCATTCATTTTAATAGATCTTTCCAGATTAATAATATCACCAGATTTCCAATCAACCAAATTAGTTTTAGCCAGCGTTTCTTTAATAGCAGTTATTTTATGAGTATTATTTATAATTTCTTCTATAGTGAGACAAACACCATTATGATTTATGCTTTCATCAATTCTTAATTGTTCAGAAAGGGTACTTTCTATCCAAAAAATTTTATTGGTACCAATTATTTTTATATCCGTTATTTTACCAAGGCATTCAATAATTCCGGTAAACATGTTATACCATTTATGTATCTAAATTAATTCCCAATATTTTTTTTAGTATAATGCCGATGCAGTAGCTGTTTGGTTTAATGTAAACCATTATAGATACGCTTTCGGTATTAATTATTTATGCGAATTTCGTAATTCATCTTTAGAATTTCCATATTTAAAAATTTCCAATTACCTTCGTGCTCCTCCAGAGGAGTCTCTTTTGGACAAAAAATAAATAAAAAAGAAAAAATTTATGCTCATTATTGATTCTAAAGATTGCGAAAACATAGATAAAGCGCTAAAAAAGTACAAAAAGAAGTTTGAAAAGAGTAAGGTTTTATTACAGCTTAGAGAGCGCCAGGCTTTTATTAAGCCATCTATCAGGCGCAGAGGGCAAGTATTAAAAGCCGTTTATAAGCAGCAAATCGCAAGCGGAAAGATAGAAATTTAATGCTAAATATATTTAACCAGCATTTATAGCCGGAAGCTTTTAAGTTTTAACTTTGAGCTTCCGGTTTTTTTATGAGCTCAATCCAACATTCCATACAATCTTTTTTAGATTATATCAAATACCAAAAGCGCTATTCAGTACATACCATACTTTCTTATGAAAATGATCTAAAAGATTTTTTTGATTTTACCCAGGATAAATATGGCAATCTTTCTTTAACCGAAATTTCAACCACATTAATAAGAACATGGCTGGCAAGTCTTAAGCAGAATAAACTCGCTTCAAAAAGTATTAATCGAAAAATATCGACTCTTAAATCTTTTTTCAAATACCAATTGAGGAAGGAAGTTATTCAGGTAAGCCCTATGACAACTATCGCTTCACTTAAAGTAAGCAGGCGGCTTCCATCGTTTATAGAAGAAAAAGATATTGATACTTTATTTAAACATGTGGAATTTCCGAATACCTGGGAAGGTAAAACTATACGTTTACTGCTTCAAATATTTTATCAAACAGGTATCCGGGTAAGCGAATTAATTAATTTGAAGGATTTGCAGGTAGATAGTAGTAACAGCAATATTAAAGTTTTAGGAAAAGGGAATAAAGAAAGAATAATACCGATAAATAATAATCTGGCAGCAGGTATCTTTACCTACATCAAAGAGAAAGAAAATGTTATTGAAACCCCCGGGAATGTTCATTTATTTATAAATGAAAAAGGAAAAAAGCTTCAGCCAAAATATGTATATAATATAGTGAAGCAATATCTTGGATATGTAACTACTAATGAAAGAAAAAGTCCGCATATATTACGTCATAGCTTCGCTACCCATTTAACCAACAATGGCGCAGATATTAATGCGGTAAAGGAATTGCTTGGCCATAGTAGTTTGGCAGCTACTCAAATATATACGCATAATAATATTGAAAAACTAAAGGATATTCATAAAAAATCACATCCCAAATCCTGATTCTTTATTTTTTTGTAAAACATTTTATTTTGATAAAATCATTCATAATCCTAACTTCATAATCTGATTGCCTTCATTATAGCTTTTGCCTATGACCTTGTAAGTTTACCTTTTTAATTATTATTGTTCACTGATAAAACTTAAGATTACTATGCACGTAAACATTCAAACCCTGCATTTTGAAGCAGACACTAAACTGGTGTCATACGTAGAAAAAAAACTTTCTAAACTCGCCCAGTTTCACGAAAGGATCACAAAAGTTGATGTGTTTTTAAAATTGGATAATGTAGTACATAACATTAAAGACAAAATTGCAGAAATTAAAGTACATGTTCCCCGTCATGATTTTTTTGTAAAACATTCTTCTAAATCTTTTGAAGAAAGTTTTGATATCGCACTCGATTCTGTTATCACACAAATAAAACGAAAGAAGGAAAAGTTAGCAGCTTGATGATGATTTATCCCCCGAAACCGGGGGATTTTTTTAATGATTAAGTCTTCTTCCTGTAAAATGATTTTTTATTAAACCGAACGCTTTAAAATTTCTATTCAGAATTTTTGCATTAAACAATTTCCATTACCTTTGCCTTCCTAAAAAACAGCCTCTACAAGTATGTTTTGGCGGGAAGTTCTTTGCAGGAGTGAGTTTAACATTAAATGCCAGTGTAGCTCAGTTGGCCAGAGCAGCTGATTTGTAATCAGCTGGTCGGGGGTTCGAATCCCTCCACTGGCTCAAAAATAGGGCAGATGGCCGAGTGGTTAAAGGCGACAGACTGTAAATCTGTTCTCTCACGAGTACGTAGGTTCGAACCCTACTCTGCCCACTTTTTTAATTAGCTAATTTGCTGATCTGCTAATGAGCTAATTAATAGTTCTTTTAAATAATGAAGTGCTTGCATTAGCAAATTATCACATTAGCTAATCACCATATTAAAAAGCGGAAGTAGCTCATTTGGTAGAGCGGTAGCCTTCCAAGCTTCAGGTGGCCGGTTCGAGCCCGGTCTTCCGCTCCAAAAAAAGTCATTAGTCATTAAGACATTAGGTCATTAGATTTTCTTTATTGACTATGACTAAATGACCACTGACTATAACTGGCTGTTGTAGCTCAGGGGTAGAGCACTTCCTTGGTAAGGAAGAGGTCGTGAGTTCAATTCTCATCAACAGCTCAAAAAGCTTTTGAAGTTGATGAATTGGTAGAGCAATCCCGATAAAATCGGGAAGGTGGTGAGCCTGCCTGTCGGCAGACAGGTTCAATTCTCATCAACAGCTCTTAATTGTTGTGCTGAATAAAGAACAAAAAGTACAAGTGAGTGACACAACGATGATGCTATGAAAAACAAAAGTTAGTAACATAATCTTTTTAATAATCAATTATAAAACAAAAATAAAATGGCAAAAGAGAACTTTAAAAGGGATAAACCCCACGTTAACGTTGGTACTATTGGTCACGTAGATCATGGTAAAACAACATTAACAGCCGCTATAACCGATATTTTGTCTAAAAAAGGTTTAGCGGAAAAGAAAAATTATGATGAGATTGATGGTGCTCCTGAAGAAAAAGAAAGAGGTATCACAATTAATACAGCTCACGTAGAATATGCAACAGCTGCCCGTCACTATGCGCACGTTGATTGTCCGGGTCACGCCGATTATGTAAAGAACATGATTACGGGTGCCGCTCAAATGGATGGAGCAATACTAGTGGTTGCTGCAACAGATGGCCCAATGCCACAAACAAAAGAACATATTTTACTTGCCCGTCAGGTAGGTGTTCCCCGTATTGTGGTGTTTATGAATAAAGTTGATTTGGTTGATGATCCGGAGTTATTGGAATTGGTTGAAATGGAAATTCGTGAATTATTAACTTCCTATGGATTTGATGGTGATAATACACCGATCATACAGGGTTCTGCAACGGGTGCGTTAGCAGGTGATGCAAAATGGATTACCAAGATTGATGAATTAATGGACGCTGTAGATACCTATATTCCTTTACCCCCACGTCCGGTTGATCAGGCTTTCCTTATGAGTGTTGAGGACGTATTTTCAATTACTGGTCGTGGTACTGTTGCTACCGGGCGTATTGAAAGAGGTAAAATAAAAGTAGGTGAATCAATGGAAATTGTAGGATTAATGGAAAAACCTTTAACTACTACTTGCACAGGTGTTGAAATGTTTAAGAAGCTTTTAGATGAAGGTGAAGCCGGAGATAATGCAGGTTTGTTATTACGTGGTATTGAGAAAACTCAAATCCGCCGTGGTATGGTACTTTGTAAGCCAGGTTCTATTACCCCCCATACTGATTTTAAAGGTGAGGTTTACGTATTAAGCAAAGAAGAAGGTGGCCGTCATACCCCATTCTTCCAAAAATACCGTCCACAGTTTTATTTCCGTACTACTGATGTTACTGGTGAAGTTGAATTAAATGCAGGAACAGAAATGGTAATGCCTGGTGATAACACTAATCTTACAGTTAAGTTGATACAACCAATTGCAATGGAAAAAGGATTGAAGTTTGCAATTCGTGAAGGTGGCCGTACAGTTGGAGCAGGACAGGTTACAGAAATATTGAAATAAAAAGCCCCCCTTAATCCTCCCGAAGGGACGATTTTAGGAAGGTTTCCATAATTTTACAAAGTACTTAGGCAGATAGCCTGAGTACTTTGTTTTATAAAAAGGTTCTTTAAATTTTAGGACTCGTTAAGTCCCGAAGTTTCGGGATTTGGATGGGCTTCTTACGGGCATAGTTCAATGGTAGAATAGAGGTCTCCAAAACCTTTGATCAGGGTTCGAATCCTTGTGCCCGTGCAAGGAAAAGACCAAAACTTATTAAAATACTATAATGAATAAAATATCAGCATACATCAGAGACTCTTATAAAGAGATGGGTGAAAAAGTAACCTGGCCTAACTGGGACCAATTACAACAATCTACTATGATAGTATTGGTTGCAACACTTTTTATCACCGCAATTGTGGGGGTTATGGATTTTGGAATTAATGGGGTATTAAAATTTATTTATTCATTATTTAAGTAAAATGGCAGACACGAATAATTTAGAGGAAACAAGTGTTGAAGAACATTCAGCTGATGATCAGGAAGTTGTTGAACAGGCAACACTACAACCGGAAGCTGTTTCAGAAAAAGAAAGTAAATGGTATGTTCTAAGGGTAGTAAGTGGCAAAGAGCGAAAAGTAAAAGAATATCTGGATAAAGATGTTATTAGAAATGGATGGGATAAAATTGTAAAACAAATATTTTTACCTGTTGAAAAAGTATACAAAGTACAGAATGGTAAAAAAGTAATGCGGGAAAGAAATTTCTATCCGGGCTATATAATGATAGAGGTGGAACATGGAAAGCTCTCCGATGAAATGGTACAGCATCTTAGCAACATTAGCAACGTAATGCATTTTTTAACAGACGGCAAAGGTTCAAAAGGGCAAATAATTTCTTTGCGCAGGGCAGAAGTAAACAAAATGCTGGGTAAAGCAGATGAAATGGCTGATGCAAGTGGCATTAAAATGAGTGAACCCTTTATAATTGGCGAAACAATCAAGATCATTGACGGGCCATTTAACGATTTTAACGGGGTTATTGAAGAAGTGAATGATGAGAAAAAGAAACTAAAAGTTCAGGTTAAAATATTTGGCAGAGCTACTCCTGTGGAACTTAATTATATGCAGGTAGAAAAATTGGGATAATCAAATAGCTATCGGATCAGAGGGGGCTTCTATTCCTCCTTTCTCTTTACAAGCAAATACCAATCGCTCTCCAACGGTAGATAACCCATATCATAGCAAAAAAAATAGGTATCCCCCTTTTTATTAGTGTAGGTATGCGTAATGTATTTAAACTGAAAACCTTTTTGCAGCAGGTTGTTTTTATTTGTTTTGGCCATCCCTTCCCCTTCACTAAAATGGCTATCTAAAATTCTCCGGTTTTTTCCTAAAGCATTATTTATATTTCTTACAAGATTGATAGTGTTTGACTTTAATTGATTATTATAATTATTTCTGCAGTAATCATCGCAAAACTTTTTATCCGTGCGGCCTTTCACCGGTTTTGTGCAGTTAAGGCAAAGCCTTGATATGATTTCCTCTTTCATGATGATGAATATTAATTATTTCAGAAAGATACTATAGTATCCAGAAATATGAATCAATGTATTATTTATCGTTAATCACTTAAATTGCATAAAGGTTGTAGCCAAATAATTTAGTATGAATCCATTCATGGAAAGCTTGCGACGAACTAATATTGGAAAATCAATACTTTATTTCTTTGTGGGCATTTTTAGTATTTGGGGTCTCGCAATAATTAATAAACTAAAAATTTCCGGTACTGAGCATCTAAAAAAATTACCAAAAAAAAATGTGTTATTTGTAAGTAATCACCAAACTTATTTTGCTGATGTTATCACTTTCTTACACATCTTTTGTGCAGTAAAATGGGGCAAACAAAACAGACTTGGCATTCCCTACTACCTTTTAAATCCATTTACCCGGGTATATTTTGTTGCAGCGGAAGAAACAATGCGAACCAGCTTTATAAGCCGGTTGTTTAGAATGGCGGGATGCATTACTGTAAAGCGAACCTGGGTACCCGGGGCAAAAGAAGTTCGTAAGGGCTTAAATCCGGGTGATACCCGCAATATTGCTAAAACATTAGATGATAATTGGGTAATAACTTTTCCGCAAGGCACTACAACACCATTTGCACAAGGAAGAAAAGGGGCCGCATTTTTAATAAAAAATAATAGGCCCATCGTAATTCCTGTGGTTATAAACGGCTTTGGAAAAGCATTTGATAAAAAAGGATTGAAATTAAAAAAGAAGGGTACTTTATTAACGGTTAGATTTAAAGAGCCCCTACAAATTAATTATGATGATACTCTTGATGCAATTCTGCTACAGGTAATGGATTCAATTGAACAAAGCAAGAAGTTTATGCCCGATGTAAAACCTCATAATGCAGTTCAAAGTACTTAACTAAACAAAGCCTTTAGCTCCAATGCTTCATCCGGCTTCATTTTTCCTCCCAAAATCAACCTCAGTTGCCGGCGCCTTAAGGCACTCTCATATAATTTTTTTTCTTCTTCGCTTTCGGCAATAATAAATGGAACTGGTTTGGGTTTACTTTCAGCATCAAGCGCTACAAAAGTGTAATATGCTTCATTGCTTTTATATTTATTTTGCCTGGTAATATCTTCTCCCCAAACATTTAAATGCACTTCCATGCTGGTAGTAAATGCTCTTGTAACCTTAGCTTCTATATGTACAACATTGCCAAGTTTTATAGGATTAGTAAATGAAATATTATCCACAGAGGCGGTAACAACAGAGGCATTGCAATGTTTTGAAGCTGAAAGTGCAGCTCCTATATCCATCCAATACATAAGCCTGCCGCCCATTAAATTAAAAAAAACATTGGTATCATTTGGTAATACGAGTTCCGT
>MWYX01000001.1 GCA_002050465.1 Chitinophagales bacterium 65-1 | reverse complement strand
GTTATTTGTCTTATTCTTGCAGCTATTCTTGTTTTGTTAGTAATTCCCCTTGCTTCTAATTTACAGTTAACATCTGTTGAAAGATGGGCTGATGCACCATTTGTTGCTTTTATGTTTCCTGTTATTGGTTTGTTGCTTGCACCAATATATCCTGCAATTAATTCAGTTATTCTTAGTGCGCTTCCGGTGAGGCAACATGGGCCAATGACAGGATTAATCGTAATTTTTTCTGCATTAGGTGGCACAACAGGTTCGATAATTACAGGATATATTTTTGAGGCTTATGGTGGTCAAACTGCATTTTATTTTTCATTGGTACCAATAACCATTCTTATTATCAGCCTGATTTGGTTTAACCGTTTGCAAAAGAAAAATGTATTGCCGGAAGTACCAATTCATCCGGACGTAATTCATTAAATTTTTTTTAAAAGATCAACTGTGGTTAAAGACATTTTTTATTTAGGAGAATTATTTGAGCAGGTTCAAATTCAAAATATTTTTCGGGATGGTAAAACTTTTGTGGATTGCACACCACTTGCGGAACTTTCTGTTATACAACAACGATATGAAGAGGAAAAAAACGGACACGATTTTAATTTGTCAGCATTTGTTAATGAATACTTTTCTGTACCCAAATCTTATTCAACAAAATATGTAACCGTTACGGGCAGACCAATTGTTGAGCACTTTGAAATGCTTTGGAATGAATTAACAAGGCAGCCCGAAGAAGGTGAAAGCTCATTGATACCATTGCCTTATCCATATATCGTTCCTGGTGGACGCTTTAGAGAAATTTTTTATTGGGATAGCTATTTCACAATGCTGGGTTTGCAGGTGTCCCGAAAAATTGATATGATACAAAACATGGTGGATAATTTTTCTTTTCTGATTGATAAGTTTGGATATATTCCAAACGGCAATCGTACTTACTTTTTGGGTAGATCGCAACCTCCGTTTTATGCATCCATGATAAAACTTTTAAGTGAAGAAAAGAGCAAAGATATTTTGATAAAATATTTACCGCTCCTTGAAAAAGAATATCACTTCTGGATGAAAGGAGCAGAGCAGTTAGATGACAAAAATATTTCAGTTTACAGGGTTGCCTTAATGCCGGATGGAAGTATTTTAAATCATTATTGGGATGAAAATGATAGTCCCCGCCCCGAATCTTTTAAAGAAGATATAGAGCTTGCCAGGGATGTGGATGATAAAAAGAATTTATACAGAAATCTAAGAGCAGCTTGCGAATCGGGTTGGGATTTTTCATCCAGGTGGTATAGAAAGGATAACGATTTTACAAGCATTCATACCACCGAAATTATTCCGGTGGATTTAAATTGTCTTTTATTTAATTTGGAAGAAACCATGGCAGAAGCATACAAATTATTAAACAATAATTCATCTTCTGAAAAATACCAAACTGCTGCAATCAAGCGCAAAGAAGCCATAAACCAATACTGCTGGAATGAACCTCAAAAATTCTATTTTGATTATGATTATGTTGCCAGAATGCAAAAACAATCACTAACCTTAGCAGCAACTTTTCCTTTATTTTTTAAGATAGCTGCAAACGAACAGGCAGAAGATGTTGCAAAACATTTACAAACACATCTTTTTTACCCAGGGGGATTACGAACAACAACTGTATCCACAGGACAGCAATGGGATTCACCTAATGGATGGGCGCCACTGCAATGGATAGCAATACAAGGATTGGTAAATTATGGATATAATGAACTTGCAAAAGATATTGCTCAACGATGGATGAATATTAATGAAAAAGTCTATAATAATACAGGTAAAATGATGGAGAAATATAATGTTGTAACCACTAACCTTGAAGCCGGTGGCGGTGAATATCAATCGCAGGATGGTTTTGGCTGGACAAATGGTGTTTACCTTGCATTACACAAATGTATACAAGAATAGATCCGCACTAAACTGTCAGTAAATTTACTTATTAATTTTAAAAATTGCCATTCGAGGCATATATTTGCAATCCCAAATTTTAAGGGAGCATAGCTCAGTTGGTTTAGAGCATCCCGATTTATATCGGGAGAGTTTGGAAAAATAAATATAAAGGGAGCATAGCTCAGTTGGTTTAGAGCATCTGCCTTACAAGCAGAGGGTCCGCGGTTCGAACCCGTGTGCTCCCACTCAATACAGTAAAGGGTTTTAGCAAAATTGCTGAAACCTTTTTTTCTGGTATTTACATACAATTTGCATACAGAATTCGAATTATCAAATTTGCAAAAGGAATTTTAGTGGAACTCTTGGACATTGTTCCTCAAAAACCATAGTCGCAAATCTTTACGCATACGAAGATGATACAAAAAAAAATATCAAAACTGTTGAATAAATTTTGATATTACATTTATAAACTGTTCCACAGTTTTAAACAGAAAGATGTCAAATTATTCATACCGTTAAGTTACTTCTCACTGTCCCCTATAGACAAAAGTAAAATAGAAGCGCTAAAGTTTAAGTTTTAGTTTTCGGTTGAATAAATGTTCTGATGGGGGACAGTCATTCAGTGTCTAATTGTTACTCTCGTCAATGGTTGAACTGTCGGTTCGCACGGTTGCAGCGTAAGGTCGCAATGTGTGGCAGAAAAAGACCGGGAGTTGCGAAATAGTTTTGGGTTACAAGTGCTTCAGATATTGTCTATTCAGTTTAAGTATTTTTTTTGCGGAGAAATGGGTTTATCCAATTGCCTTATTATTCTGTTCCAATATCTCGTTTAAAATTTTTGTTGATTTTTTTTCTGAGTTCACTAAATCATCAAGAGTAATTTTATCCAATAACTGGTCAACAGTAAATTGAATCATTTGCCACAGGGAACGTGAAGAACAATCCACGGAATGGGTGCAAAGTTTTAACGTACCCGTATGAAGTCCGCAAAATTCCGTATCAAACAAAGAACCTCCTAATGCTTTCAGCGCATTATTGACAATAATTTTATTTGCCGGTTTGGCCAATACATAACCTCCTTTATAACCGGGAGTGCTGTTAATAAATCCTTCCATCCGGAGAATCCGCGTCAGCTTAGCAATATAATGGCTGCTCAGGCCCTCCGCTTCACTTAATTGAGGAATACTCATCCCCGTTTCATCCTTGCAACCAGCAATACGTATCAGTATACGCAGACCATATTCTTCCTGTGCGGTTATTTTCATATAATGAATTATGTGTTCAAAGATTCAATATTAACCTGGTACCTGCCTGCTATATAATCTTTCAGCTTATTAATTTTTTCCGGTAAATTTCTTTTGTTGCATACATTACTGTATACAACGGCTAATTCCTTAGCAATTTCTCCGGCATTTTTTCCTTCAATTTGATACCGGTGCAGGATATGTAATAACCGGCCGTTTTTAAATACTGCAATATTGGGAGAAGAAGCTGTTAAGCCAGGCAGATATTTCTCTCTGAAATGCTCTACTGCTTCTTTTTCCATGCCTGCAAACAGCGTCACATATTCATCAGGTATTACTTCATTAACCATAGATAATATTACACCGGGCCGGGCTTTGCCGGCAGCGCATCCGCAAACAGAATTAAGCATCACCACGATAATCTTATCATCCTGTATGTTTAATGCAGTATCCACATCAGCAGGGGTATGTAATTCTTTAAAGCCCACCGCAGTTAATTCTTCCCTGAAGGGCTGAACAACTTCATCTGAATAGGTTGGTGCATTATTGTTCATCAAACTTTTTAAACTTATTTGTGCCATACTATTTTTTTTATTGGTTATAACATTCCTAATTCCAGTTGTGCTGCCTCAGACATCATGCTTCTATCCCATGGAGGATTCCATGTTACAGCAACATGAACATCATTCACTCCTTCAATTTGTTTTACTTTCTGATCTACTTCTATTGGCAGGGATTGCGCAGCCGGACAACCCGGTGCAGTTAATGTCATTACGATCTGCACATTATTAACCGGTAAAATGTCTATTTCATAGATCAATCCAAGCTCATAAATATTCACCGGTATCTCGGGATCGTAGATCGTTTGCAAACACTCAATTACTTTTTCTTTCAATGCTTCTGTATTCATGACTGTTTTACTAAAGTTTCGTTTTTTATTTTATATGCCAGTGCATAATTTTTCATTTGCTTCACCATAGCAAGTAAGCCATTAGACCGGGTTTGCGCAAGATGCGTCATCATTCCTATTTCCCTGATAAAGTTCAATTTAGCTTCTATAATTTCATCCGGAGTTTGACCGGATAAAACCCGGATCAGCATACTGATCAATCCTTTTACAATCACCGCATCACTCTCAGCCTTATAGAAAACCTTTCCCTGCCCGACTGCGTCATTCTCATCCGTACCGTTATGGGCGGGCAGGCGGGCATCTTTATAATCTGCCACCAGATACACCGTTGACTGGCAACCCCTGACCCTATTCTCATCAATCTTATATTTATCTCCCAGTGGTAGCAATTTTTTACCCAGGTCAATGATGTATTCGTATTTATCATCCCAGGAATCGAACAATGAAAATTCTTCCACTATTTCTTTTTCTATCTCATCTATGGTTCTATGATTGCTCATTCACTTATGATAACATTTTAATTGCTTTTTGTAAACCAATTATCAGTTCATCAATTTCTTCTTTTGTATTATACACGGCAAATGAAGCCCTGACAGTACCTGTAATACCAAAACGGTTCATCAAAGGCTGTGCACAATGGTGGCCAGTTCTTACAGCAATACCCCTGTTGTCTAATAAAATTCCTATATCCTGCGGATGAATTCCGTCAATTACAAATGAAACCACACTTACTTTTTCCTTTGCCTTTCCAATTATTTTCAAGCCCGGTATTTGCTCTAACTGTACTGTTACATAAGCCAACAGTTCTTCCTCATGTCTTCGTATCTTTTCTTTCCCGGTTTTATGGATGAAATCCAACGCTGTTTTTAATGCAATTGTATCTGCAATATTGGGAGTGCCCGCTTCATATTTATAGGGCAGCTCGTTGTACGTTGTTTTTTCAAATGTTACTTCTTTTATCATTTCTCCGCCACCATTGAAGACAGGCATGCTTTCCAACAAATGTTTTTTGCCATACAATACACCAACGCCGGTTGGGCCGTATAATTTGTGAGATGAAAAAACAAAAAAATCACAGTCCATCTCCAGCACATCAATATCAAGATGAACGGCAGACTGTGCTCCATCAACCAAAACTACAGCACCGGCTTTATGCGCAACATCAATCATTTGCTTTACAGGATTCACTGTTCCCAGTGCATTGGATACATGTACTATTGAAACCAATTTTGTTTTAGGGCTTACTAATTTTTCATATTCATTCATCAATAATTCACCTTCATCGCTGATAGGAATTATCTTTAATGTGGCTCCATTTTCTTCACATAAAATCTGCCAGGGAACAATATTGGAATGATGCTCCATGGTGGAAATAATTATCTCATCGCCTGCTTTGATATTTTGTCTGCCCCATGTATATGCAACAAGATTAATCCCTTCAGTTGTTCCCCTGGTGAAAATGATTTGCTCTCTTGATTCAGCATTGATAAATTGCTGCACAGCATCACGGGTGTTTTCAAAGGCCAATGTAGCCTCTTCTGCCAGGGTATGAATACCCCGATGGATGTTTGCATTGTAATTGGAATAATAATTTACCAGCGCATCAATAACTACCTGTGGTTTTTGCGAAGTAGCTGCATTATCAAGATAGACCAATGATTTGCCCTTTACTTCCCGGTTTAAAACCGGGAACTGCCGACGTATGGCATATACATCCAGTGTATTTTGTATAGTAACTGATTCTATCATGTTATATTAAATTCTAAACGTTCTGAAATCAGCCGGTCAACATACATACGGATAGGCTCCGGCTTTATGTGTTCAAGGATATCAATGGCAAAAGCATGAACCAATAAAGACTTGGCAATTTTTTCACTGATTCCTCTTGACCGTAAATAAAACAGACCTTCTTCATTTAACCGGCCTACTGTACAACCATGTGAACATTTTACATCGTCAGCAAAAATTTCCAGTTGCGGCTTGGTGTTAACACTGGCCGAGTTTGAAAGCAAAATATTTTTGTTGGATTGATACGCATTTGTTTTTTGTGCATTTGGCTGAACAAATATTTTTCCATTGAACACTGCACTTGCATTGTCATTCAGAATGCCTTTATACAATTCATTACTTAAACAATTTGGTTTTACATTATCAACCACGGTATGATTATCAATATGAGTTTGGCCCATGGGAAAATACAAGCCGTATAAATGCGCTTCGCAATGTTCTGCTTCCAACACAACATTTAAATTATTGCGAACGATACCTCCATTTAAAGAAATGACCACTGTATGTATATAGCTCTTTCCAATCTGCCGGATATGCGTGCTGCTTACCTGGTTGGTATGACCGGCATCGTTTTGAATTTTGTAATATTCAACCATTGCATCTTTTTCCACTATTATTTCCATTACCTGGTTAGTGAAGCTTTCGCCTAAGCCAATGGTTGCATAAGTTTCTACCAACTGCACCTGAGCATTTTCACTGATATGTAGGAGACTACGGGGTTGAGAGAAAATATTATCTGACCTTGCATCTGTAATATTATAGATGTAAACAGGATGTTGGGTAACCTGTCCTTTTTTTACATGAATAAAAATACCATCCTGTACAAAAGCCGTATTAAGGGCATTGATGCCATCTTTTAAATAATTACTACTATGACCCAGGTGTTTTACAACAATATCTTTATACTCATTTGACGACGCTTCCTGCAAAGGCAATACAATTAATTCTGCAGAAGGGATGACAGAAAGCGGAAAAGAGAATATACCATTTACAAAAACCAACTCATTGGCTTGCTCACTACCCGGCAAGCGGATTGCTTTCAAATCATCTTCAGATAAATGATTTACCATCCGGTTCACCGGGAATTTATACTCTTTATTAAACGCCCCACTGATTCGGGTATACTTCCATTCTTCATGCTTCACAGTAGGAATGCCCATCTTGCTAAAAGCATTGAAGGCAGCCTGTCGTAAAGAGCCAAGGCCATTGCTTCCATTCTCAGACTGTATCTGATCAAAACGTTCTTTAAAATATTCAATCGTGTTCATGCATTTTTGTTTTTTAGCTAAGCGTTTGAAACCCGACTAGCGGCAGGAAATTAATTTCTCTTTTGTTCCATTTCTCTTAGACCTCTTCTTCAACAGATATTTCATTCTTAATAAACTCATATCCTCTTTCTTCAAGTTCCAGTGCCAGTTCTTTTGGGCCTGATTTTACAATTCGTCCATTGTACAATACATGCACAAAATCGGGAATGATATAATCCAACAGCCGCTGGTAATGTGTAACTACTAAAACAGCATTATCTTTATTACGCAAAGTATTTACACCATTGGCAACAATGCGTATGGCATCTATATCCAAACCCGAATCAGTTTCATCAAGGATTGCCAGCTTTGGTTGAATCATCGCCATCTGAAAAATTTCATTACGTTTTTTTTCACCTCCGGAAAAACCTTCATTCAGAGAACGGCTTAATAAGGATTTGTCAATATCCATCAGAGCCATTTTTTCTTTCATCAACTTGAGAAAAGCAACCGCATCAAGTGGCTCTTGTCCGCGGTATTTTCGAATTTCATTTACAGAAGTTTTAATGAAATTGATAGTACTCAAACCTGCGATTTCTATTGGGTATTGGAAAGCAAGAAACAAACCTTCACCGGCTCTCTTTTCTGGCGATAATTCCAACAGGTCTTTTCCTAAAAATTCAATGGAGCCTTCAGTTACTTCATAATCCTGCCTGCCCGCCAATACAGATGCAAGTGTGCTTTTGCCTGATCCATTTGGTCCCATAATAGCATGCACTTCTCCCGGCTTTATTTCAAGATTGAATCCCTTTAAGATATTTTTTCCTTCAATGCCTGCATGCAAATTTTCAATTCTTAACATGGTGTAATTTTATTTTTAATCTTTATAATTATCCTACACTGCCTTCTAAACTAATTGCCAATAATTTTTGAGCTTCCACAGCAAATTCCATCGGCAACTGGTTCATCACTTCTTTGGCAAAACCATTTATGATTAATGCTACGGCAGTTTCTGTATCAATGCCTCTTTGATTGCAATAGAAGATCTGATCTTCACCGATTTTTGAAGTGGTGGCTTCATGTTCTACTACTGCTGTATTGTTTTTTACTTCGATGTAGGGAAATGTATGTGCTCCGCATTTATCTCCCAGCAAAAGAGAATCGCATTGTGAAAAATTGCGGGCATTTGCTGCATTTTTACTAACATGCACCAAACCCCTGTAACTATTATTACTGAAACCTGCGGAGATCCCTTTTGATACAATGCGGCTCTTTGTGTTTTTTCCCAGGTGCAACATTTTTGTGCCGGTATCTGCTTGCTGGTAATTGTTGGTAACCGCTACGGAATAAAATTCACCTACAGAATTATCTCCTTTCAAAATAACACTCGGATATTTCCAGGTAATGGCTGATCCTGTTTCAACCTGTGTCCATGAGATTTTAGAATTATTTCCCTTACAAATTCCCCGCTTGGTTACAAAATTGTAGATGCCACCCTTTCCTTCTTTATCACCGGGATACCAGTTCTGTACGGTTGAATATTTTATCTCTGCATTGTCCAGTGCAATTAATTCCACTACGGCAGCATGCAATTGGTTTTCATCCCGCATTGGTGCAGTGCAACCTTCGAGATAACTCACATAACTTCCTTCTTCAGCCACGATCAATGTTCTTTCAAACTGACCCGTATTTTCTGCATTGATGCGGAAGTAAGTTGATAATTCCATCGGACATCGAACACCTTTGGGTATATAACAAAATGAACCATCTGTAAATACGGCAGAATTAAGTGCAGCAAAATAATTATCAGTGATAGGTACAACTGAGCTTAAATATTTTTTTACAAGTTCCGGATGTTCCTGTATCGCTTCGGTCATAGAACAAAAGATGATACCCAACTCTGCCAATTGTTCTTTAAATGTAGTGCCGATAGAAACACTATCAACTACAATATCAACAGCAACACCGGAAAGACGTTTTTGCTCGTTCAGAGAAATACCTAATTTTTCAAAAGTTCTTCTTAACTCGGGATCTATTTCTTCGAGGCTTTTAGAATTAGTTTTATTTTTTGGGGCAGAGTAATAAATAATATCCTGGAAATTGATGGGTGGATATTTCACATTCGCCCATGTTGGTTCTTCTCCTGCAAGTGTGCACCAATGACGATACGCTTTTAACCTCCATTCCAACATCCATTGCGGTTCATTTTTTTTGGCAGATATAAATCGGATAGTATCCTCATTCAACCCCATAGGCGCCTCATCCGCCTGTATATCGGTTACAAAGCCATATTTATAATCACTGAGGATAGTTCTTTCAATCGTAGTACGGTCATCATCCACGACATTCCTTTCAGGCGTATATATTTCTGTTTTCATAATGCAAAGGTAAGAAAAAACCTATTTATACAAAAAAGTATAAATAATGACCATAATAGAATAAAAACAGTATAAAACAAGGGTAGAAGTAAGGTGAAGAAACATTGTTCTCGTACGAAAAACCCCTGAGGGATGGCAAACTTACCGGGAGATGCTTTCCCCCAATCAAATGCCGAAAAACGTACAAAAGCAATAAAAAGGGAAGACGTATCGCAATGCAGTTTAAACTGTAATGTACCTCATAGATTGGTACCATGAAAAATTTGATGACAAAAAAGCTGCCATGAATAGAGAAAAACAAATTAAAAGCTGGAAGAGTAAGAAATTAATTGAAAAGCTGATTGGTTTAGAGCATTCCGATTTATAATCGGAAGGGTCCGCGGTTCGAACCCGTGTGCTCCCACATAGTAACCTCGTCATATCGATGGGGTTTTTTATTTATATCTTAATTAAAACCGTAGGCCGATTCGGATTTTTGGCAAGGCTTTAGCTACACAAGAAAAAAAAATGGCTATGCTATACGATGAGAATATTGTAAATGATATTAAAGAATGGCTAGCGGGAAAAAAGGAAACTTTATCTGTTGCAGAAAGTGTAATCCAGGTCACTTGCAGGCAGCATTTTCATCAGCAACTGAAGCATCAAAATTTTTCCAGGGAGGATTTACAGCGTATAATGCCGGGCAAAAAACCAGGCACTTAAATATTGAACCCATTGCTGCATTAGCTGATGATTGTGTTACGGAAAGAGTAGCTTGCGAAATGGCATTGCAGGTAAATAAACTGTTTATAAGTGATTATGGAATTGCCATAACAGGGTATGCAACTAAAATGCCAGAGAAGGGCTTAAACGATCTTTTCGCTTTTTTTGCCATAGCTTATAAAAAAGAAATTTTACTTACTAAAAAAATAAATACTCATAAAGAAAGAGTTGACGCACAAATAGATTATA
The DNA here is from genome assembly GCA_002050465.1 of Chitinophagales bacterium 65-1. Classification (GTDB taxonomy): domain Bacteria; phylum Bacteroidota; class Bacteroidia; order Chitinophagales; family Chitinophagaceae; genus Ginsengibacter. The sequence goes on along the minus strand of MWYX01000001.1, from coordinate 4,410 downwards.
CCACCCAGGTTATAAAGGAATTTCAAAATCTTTTGAAAAATAAAAGCCATTAATATTTAATTAATGGCTTCTGATTAAATATTATTTATAACTACCTTCTCTTTTTTTCAGATAGCTTTTTTTTTGCCTCTATTTCTTGTTTTTCTGCTTCCTGCTTTCTTAATGCTATTTCCTTTGCAATAGAATCTTTACGTGCTTTATCAACAACTTTCAACGAATCTGCCTGTTGCCTTCTTTCTGCATCTATTCTGTTCTGTTGTACTGTTTTTAAAGAACTTATTTCAGTCATTTTTTGCCTGACAGCATTATTTAAGATAATTGCAAATTTACTTCTGTTCATACCGGTTGAATACGGATTAACTCCCGGAGAATTATAACCCATTGTTGCCCGTAAAATATCATACACTTCTTTTTCAGTCATAACAGTATTAGGGCTTAAGGTTTTATTCACTCCAAATGGCGCAGCAATACCCCATTGTTCTATCATAGACTTGGAGGCTGTATAATATATACTGCTTTCTTTAATGTCTTTTACCTGCGAAACATTTGTAAGATATGCTCCACCCCTGTTTCGGTCGTAGGTATTAAATATGGTTGTATCCAGAGCTGCAGCATCCAATTTACTTTTTAAACCATTTAATGCTGAATTAAGAGCAACAATAAAATCGCCGCGCTTTAATGATTCTTTTCCCCTGAAAGTATTGTCTGCATACGTAACAGAAACAGAATAGTTCTCAATTAAGTTTTTCAAACTCCCATAAGCAGCATCTGATTCTGTAACATCCGTAATTTCTGAAATCGATGAGGGAGTGCCTAAATTTCTTTCAACCACTTTCGTCGATTTTTTTGATGATGTACTCTTTGTTGTTACTTTTTTTGTTTGCGCTTGTAGGTCTGTAAAGAAGAACATCAAGAGTACGGGCAGGATAACTTTAAAATAGTTTTTCATATAATATATTTTTAGTCCTCATTTACTACCAAAATCAATGCCCAAAGCTTTTTTTTATATGAGACGAATGTTAATTATTAAAAAATAAATTAATTTTGATATAAGAAATATGTTAGCAACAGATACATATACAAAGCAATCAGAAGTAACTGATGTTCTAACGGATGTAGAAAGCCCTTGCTATCTCATTGTCTGGAATGATGATGTTACCACTTTCGACTGGGTTATTCAAACACTGATAGAAATTTGCGGACATACTACAGAGCAGGCTGAACAATGCGCCATGATAATACATACCAAGGGTAAATACTCGGTAAAAGAAGGCAATTATGATTTTTTAAAACCTATGTGTAATGCTATTACTGAAAGAGGGATAGGCGCTACAATAGAAGTAATGTCAGAATATTGATCAATTTACCAACGCAATTTTTTTATGTGGATATTTAACTGCATGCTGGTAAACTAATCCCCTTATATAATCATTCTCAAAATAAGGAGTAATATAATTTTTGAGATCATCAACCCCACTGATATTAACGTGCAAAGGCAGATATCCCATTCCATAAAATCTGCCTTTCTCCATTAAAATACAACTTTGTTCTTCATGATTTAATCCATAATCTACCAAAGCAAAGGTTGGTAATTCTTTTTGCAAAAATCCAATGACTTCATTAACCCGAAGGTTATATTGTTCAGGTAATTCTTTTTGATCACAGGTTCCCCTGCATCTCTCATCGTTCAATCCTTCGCACTCAATATTATCGAGTTGTAAAAAACAAAGCCTGGGGCATAGCTTAAACTGATGAGATAATTTTCTTAATAATGTATGACCTTCCGTTAATAAATTAAAAGTATAGAGGGGCTTTAGGTTTTTATTTTTCTTTTCTATTGCCAGGCGCAGATAACCATTTCCATCTTCAAATTGATATAAGGCATAAGATTGCTCAAACCTTTTCAGGCTGCGGTTATGATTGGGCCACAGTTTTTTGATTTCAACAGTTTCAAGGATGAATGCCATTAACTCTGTTGCACAGGTTTTATAAGTTATGCTGTAAATATTTCTCAGAAATTCCTGCTTTTGTTTCCCTGCTTTATTATTTGAAAAATGGCTATTGACTCGCTTTGATAAATTTTTTGCCTTACCTACATAGATAACTTTGCCTTTGCTATCATGAAAATAATATACGCCGGGTTTTTGCGGCAATTGTTTTATTTGCTTCGCAGATAAATTAGGTGGCAAATGCTGCTCTTTACTTTTTACTTTAAGCATAGTTTCAACATGCTTGTTTGTATCATGTTTTAAAAGATGATGAAACAATTTAGCAGTAGCATCTGCATCACCACCAGCTCTATGCCTTTGCTCAATTGCAATTCCTACTTCTCTGCAAAAGTTTCCCAGACTATAACTTTTGAATCCCGGTAAAATTTGTCTGCCCATTCTTATGGTACAAAGTTTTCTGCAATCAAGTTCGTAGCCTGCTTCTTTAAAATGATATTTCAAATAGGAGTAATCAAAATTTACATTATGGGCAACAAAAATTTTATCACCCAGCAATTCATATAATTCATTGGCAATCATTTTAAAATGTCTTTCATTTTCTACCATAGCATTTGTAATTCCGGTTAGTGATTCTACATATCTTGAAATAGTATAAACAGGATTTACTAATGTCTCATATCTGTTTATAATATTTTCGCCATCAGTTATAATAACAGCAATTTCTGTAATGCCTCCCGCTGCGGCATATCCCCCAGTAGTTTCAATATCAACAATTGCGTATAACAATAAATATGTTTTTTGGAAGAGTAAATTTACTAATCTCCTTAGTAAAATAAGCATCTTTGTTTTTGTAACTTCGCAATTCTTAAACTTTTTTATTCAGAATGGAATTAAGCAAGAATTATAACCCTGTCGATATAGAAGATAAGTGGTATAAACTCTGGTTACAAAAGGGATATTTTAAAAGCCTGCCAGATAACAGGGAACCTTTTACAGTAGTAATTCCGCCGCCGAATGTTACCGGTGTATTGCATATGGGGCATACATTAAATGCCACTGTTCAGGATATATTAGTGCGAAAGGCAAGAATGGGCGGATACAATGCCTGCTGGGTGCCTGGCAGTGATCATGCCTCTATTGCTACAGAAGCAAAAGTGGTTGCTATGCTTAAGGAAAAAGGAATTGATAAAAATGATTTATCGAGAGAGGAATTTTTAAAATATGCTTTCGAATGGAAAGAAAAATACGGCGATATAATTTATAGCCAATTAAAAAAACTTGGATGTAGTGTGGATTGGGATAGAACCACCTTCACCATGGACGATCATTACTACAAGGCTGTTATAAAAGTTTTTGTTGATCTGTATAAAAAAGAATTAATATACCGGGGAGCCAGAATGATAAACTGGGACCCGGTTGCTAAAACGGCTTTAAGTGATGAAGAAGTGGAATATAAAGAGGTGACAGGGAAGTTGTATTACATAAAATATTACCTCACCCCTGCCCTCTCCACAAGTGGAGAGGAAGAATTCGTAACGATCGCTACGCAGAGACCTGAAACCATCATGGGTGATACTGCGGTTTGTGCTAATCCCGATGATGAACGTTATAAAAAATTAAAGGGAAGGTCTGTTTTAGTTCCCCTTATCAACAAAAGAATACCAATAATTTTTGATGCTTATGTAGATAAGGATTTTGGAACAGGGATTTTAAAGATCACACCTGCACATGACATTAATGATTACAATATTGGATTAAAACATAATCTGCCTGTTGTTGATACATTAAATGAAGATGGAACGTTAAGTGATGCTGCGCAAATTTATGTAGGAGAAGATCGTTTTGTTGCACGAAAAAAAATTGTGGAGGAATTAAAACAAAAAGGTCTTTTATTAAAAGAAGAAGAATATCAGACAAGATTAGGATATAGCCAGCAAACCGTTGATCAGATAAATGAAGCCTTAAAAGATAAGCCGGTAAGCAGTCAGGTAAAACAAAAACTTACTTATGCAAAGAAGAACTGGCCTTCTAACTTAAAAAAATATGAGTGCCACGAAAAAATATTAAATGGACCTTGAAATTGAAAATTTTAAACCTGCTGCAGCCTGCACAAAATATTCTCTCATAGGATTTTTATCGTTAATTGGAACATAAGGTTGATTCGGCTCGGCATTGCTTGTTGGATTAAATGTTACATCAAAGCTGGCAAAACCCGCACCTGCAGAAACATAAGGAACAACTTTATTTCTTACACTTAACCAATTGATGTTACCAAAAGTAATTACACCATTTAAGCTACCTGCATAATGCAGTTCAGTTTCAAAAGATCTTGGCTTAGGCAGTGTTTCGTCTCCGAATGGCGCTTCATTATTACCGGTTATATTACCTCTTAAAAAATCTAGTTGCAGAGCTAACCAATGTGTCATTTGATATTTAAGATTGGCCCCATATCCTAAACTAA
>MWYX01000064.1 GCA_002050465.1 Chitinophagales bacterium 65-1 | reverse complement strand
GTATCCATAACTAATATATTTAGTATAAAATTACTAATTAATTTAGTTATATTGTAATTTTTTAAAAAATAGTGGAGAATATTATCTGAGAAGAGTAACTGTACCCTTTCTGAAGATAGGGTTACTCTTAAAATCAATTCCTGACGTTATCCATATATATACACCACCTAGTTGAGAGCCTTTGTATTTTCCATCCCAACCTCTTTTAGGATCATTAGTACTAAATACTTCCTGACCCCATCGATTATAGATCTTAAAGAAATGAAAACTTGTAATACCAACGGGGATAGCTTTTAAGGCATCATTTAAACCATCGTTGTTAGGAGTAAAAGCTGTGGCAACATAAATCTCAGGGCCTATATAGACCTTTATGGATAGGGTATCATAGGTTTCACAGCCCTGGGGTGTAAATGCTTTTAAAATATAGGTTTGATCCTGTGTTAATATTGCCACCGGGTCAGCAATATTGGGATTACTCAAACCTGTAGCGGGTATCCATTGATAAGAGACCCCTCCTGTTGCATTTAGTTGTATGGACTGGGAGGCCACAGCTATAATATCATCTCCTGCACTTGCACTTGTACCATAAATATTAATGATCTTCTTAATTGTATCTGAAGTGCAGCCGTTTTGTGCTACTGCAAAAAGAGTAACTAAATAATCTCCTGTTTTACGATATGTATGCTGTACATTATTTCCTGAGCCGGAAGTGCCATCACCGAAATCCCATTTTCTTTGTGCAATACTTACCCCGTTATCAGTGCTGCTAAAATTTACAACAGAATTTATGCAGGCATTTGAAAAATTCATGCTTATAACCGGCATTGGATTTATAGAAATAGTTTTAACAACGGTATCAGAAACACAACCTTCTAATGATCTTACTGCTAATGAAATTGTTTTAATTCCGGGGCTGGAATAAGTTACCGTTGGGTTTTGCTGCGTTGATGTCCCATTGGCAAGGTTCCAATACCAGTTATTGATTGTACCCACTGAAGCATTAGAAGAGTCAAGTAAAGAAACCAGGCGTCCTTCACAATTATTATTTGCAATAAAGCTGGCCACAGGTTTACTACCTATTCTTATTGTTTTTGTACTTGTTTCTATACACCCGTCAGCACCAACTATAGTAAGGGACGTATTATAATCACCAGCGGCTGTATAAATATGTACCGGGTTTATATTTACCGAATCAATAGCACTGCCATCCCCAAAATTCCAATACCTTTTTACTATAGGAGCAAAAGACAATGAAGAATCATAAAAAGTAATACTTTCCCCTATACATCTCTTTTGATCGGGAAGTAAATTAAAAGCGGGGTCTAACGTGGTACAAAACTGTTGAAGATTTCTCGATCCGCCTGTTGAGCCTGTAAAACCCCAAAATACATTTGGATCTCCCTTAAAAACATCTGTAACCAGATCTTTAACCTGGCTTAATCGTAAGGACCCGTCAAAATAAACCTCATATTTTTTTGAAGGAGCATCCCAGCTTATCTTTAAAATATGCCATTTACAATCTTCCACATCATTAGTTAGTGCTGATATAGCTACCGGGCCTGCAAGATTATTAGCAGAAGTATGATTCAAATCGCCATTAATTTGTATGGCCACGTGATCATAAGCAGGGTCGGTATTATTAGTATTCTGCCACGTATCAAGTGTAACGCCAACTGAAGGAGTAATTCCCTCAAATCCAAGGCCTCCCCCTGTACTACCAATACTTGTACTAATAGGTTGCAATACAAATACGATCCCGTCAGCGCCCAATGCATCAGTACATCCTAAAAACACATTAAAAGTAAAAGTGAATGATTGGGTAATATCTATTTTATTATTATTCCAAACCGAACCGCTTCTTGTGTTAACATCGGGAGTTAAGGTATAACAATGGCAATCATCCTTAGTGGCACTCCCGTTCAGGGTATATTGTGCTGAAGCAAATTGAATGCAACAGCTAACCCAAAAAGTTAAAAACAAATATTTAAAATGATACGGCAATTATCTATTTAAAGGCAATAAAAATAAGCAAATAGCAATGTAGGAAAAACCTAAATGAGATAAACCTGTCAGGAGTCTCTAAAATAAAAGCGATACAGAATATCATCCTATATCGCCTGATAATAAAATTAATGGTAGTTACCAGCTTTTTTTCGCTACTCCATCTTTTACAGCCTGTAGAGCATTTGCTTCGCTAAGCATAGTTGTCATTTTATTCCCTTTTCCATCGTCCCCCTGGGCCATATAGCCTCCACGTGAAGTTTTAGTTATTACTGCATTATGCATTGGACAATTTTTCTCTTTTGTTTTCATGCAATAAGCTGTTAACATTTTTGATGACATTTTTTATAGTTTTAAGTGAGTAAATAAGAGTTTAAACCTTGCAACGTAGCCGCCGCATAGTCAAATGTAGTTTTTTATACGTAATTACAGCTAAAATATATATCCACAGGGAAATTTAATAAAATCGGTTTAATGACTGTAATTATAATTTGGGGAATGGGGAAGTATAAGAAAAAGCTCAAACATCAATCTTGGCATACTTTGCATGCGTTTCAATAAATTCCCTACGTGGCGGTACCTCATCTCCCATAAGCATACTAAAAACACGATCTGCTTCTGCAGCACTATCAATAGTAACCTGCTTTAATGTTCTGGTGGCAGGATCCATGGTGGTTTCCCAAAGCTGTTCGGAATTCATTTCACCCAGACCTTTATATCGTTGAACATGAACAGTATCTTCCTTACCTGCAGCATATTTTTCTACAAAAGCTTTGCGGTCATCATCATCCCAAGCATAGGCTTGTTCTTTTCCTTTTTTAATAAGATAAAGAGGCGGCTGAGCAATATAAACATACCCCTGCTCAACTAATTCTTTCATATATCTAAAAATAAAAGTGAGTATCAGGGTAGCAATATGACTTCCATCCACATCGGCATCCGTCATAATAATTAATTTATGATAACGAAGCTTTGTAATATCCAGTGCTTTGGGATCTTCAGGAGTGCCGATCTTTACGCCCAAAGCAGTGAACATATTTCTTATTTCTTCATTATCATAAATACGATGCTCCATTGCCTTTTCAACATTCAAAATCTTACCTCGTAAAGGAAGGATTGCCTGGTAGCTTCTGTCTCTTCCCTGCTTCGCTGTTCCGCCTGCCGAATCACCCTCCACTAAAAACAGTTCACACCTGAACGGATCCTTATCGCTGCAATCTGCCAATTTTCCGGGTAAGCCGCCACCGGTTAAAACACTCTTGCGCTGCACCATCTCCCTTGCCTTTTTTGCGGCTGCTCTTGCCTGTGCAGCTAATATTACTTTTTGAATGATTGTTTTTGCATCCTTTGGATTTTCTTCCAGGTAAGCCACCAGTACACGGCTTAACGTTGTATCCACAACACCCATTACTTCACTGTTACCTAATTTGGTTTTCGTTTGCCCTTCAAACTGCGGCTCCGGAACTTTTACTGAAATGATTGCTGAAAGTCCTTCTCTAAAATCATCACCTTCAATTTCTACTTTGGCTTTTTCAAACATTCCTTCCTTTTCGCCATAGCTTTTAAAAACCCTAGTGATAGAACGACGGAAACCTGCAACATGTGTTCCACCTTCAATTGTATTGATATTGTTCACGTAGCTGAACAAATGCTCCTGGTATCCAGTATTGTAAACCATAGCCACCTCTACCATTACATTACTGTTGGCATCGTGCCCATCGCAATAAATAACTTTGGGTAACAGGGGATGGCGGTTGGCATTTTTATCCAGCATCTCTACAAATTCCACTATTCCCCCTTCACTGTAAAATGCTTTTGTATAAGTATTTCCGTCATCATCTTTTTCACGCAGATCATTTAAAGTAATAGTTACCTTCCTGTTTAAAAAAGACAATTCTCTTAAACGTCCTTCTAAAATTTCTCTATTATAAACTGACACAATAAAGATGCTTGTATCAGGCCAAAACTGAACACATGTTCCGTGGGTATCACTATTACCAATTTCACGAACTGGGTATTTAGGAACTCCTGTTGCATACTCCTGCTCAAATCTTTTACCATCACGATCTACAATAACATGCAGTTTAGAGCTTAGTGCATTTACACAACTAACACCAACACCATGTAAACCACCACTCACTTTATAAGAATCCTTATCAAACTTTCCGCCTGCATGTAAAACGGTCATTACCACTTCAAGAGCGCTCCTATTTTCCTTAGTATGCATACCTGTAGGAATTCCACGTCCATCATCCTGAACCGTAATAGAATTATCCTCATTGATAGTAACCGTAATATTTTTACAATAACCGGCTAAAGCTTCATCTATTGAGTTATCTACAACTTCATAAACCAAATGATGTAAGCCTTTATTACCAATATCGCCAATATACATTGCAGGCCTCTTTCTAACAGCTTCCAGGCCCTCTAACACCTGGATGCTATCAGCTCCGTAACCATTAATATCAGGAGTTAAAACTTCTGGTTGCGGGACTGCTGTTGCTGTGCTCATATTTGCTGGAAAAATCTCTTTAAAGGGGCTAAAAATATATACTGCAAACTTACAAAAAATAAGAAGAAGTACCTAAATTCCCAATAACTATAACCGTAATGTTTTATTGGTATAATATTACTTTTAGATGGTACTATTTCATATTTTCCTTTGTCTTAGTTTACTATTAGTTTACAATAGCATGACATTTGCCCAACGATTGTCATCTGTGGTTGTTTATCTTTGCACCTATTTAATTTAATGGAAAAATATTCTGACATATTATCAATTGCTCAAAAGCACGCTGTAATCCAGGAACCAATTTTATTACTGCAGGAGAAGGAGCAAACTATTCCAGGGTCTGTTCAGTATACTATAAAAAGGTTTAAAAAATTACCGCAGACAAATATTGAGGATACGGGTATGATGGTTTATCATTTTAAAAAAGATGAGCCAAAACAACATCATCTTGAATTGAAATTTTGTATTTCAGGTAACACATATTGCAGAGCAAAAAATACTGAATGTAATTCATGTAAATTTCATCAATCAGTTAATTGCGAAGAAAAAATTGATACAATAGATCTGGTGAGTTTTAAATTTACACCCTCTCATCTTTCCCAATTTGTAAAGGGAATAAAACAAACCACGTTTTCTGATGATATATTAAATTTTAAGCACACCACCAGCTTCAGCAGGATAATGCCGCTTTGCAGTAAAACCAAAATGGTGCTGGAAGCTTTACTCAATCACTCTTATTCTGACAGCCTTGAAAATATTTATATAAATGCACAAACGCAAATGTTGCTTTTATATAGTATGGAATGCATGACAGGTGATAGCCTTGATAACTTCACCAGCAAGTTTTTAGCCAATGAAGCTGACAGGGAAAAGATAAGAAATGCCAGGGAAATTTTATTGCAGCATATCAGCGAACCCCTTACCATTAAAGCGCTAAGCCGTAAGGTTGCTATAAATGAGTGTTATTTAAAGAAAGGATTTAAAGAAATGTATGGCACCACCATTTTTGACTTTTTTCAAAGCCAGCGGATGGAACATGCTAAATATCTTTTGTATGAAAAGGGATTGAGTGTAACAGATGTTTCCTCACTGCTTGGCTATTCTTCTATCTCTCACTTTTCTACCGCCTTTAAAAAACACACCGGCTTAAAACCTTGTGAACTGCTGTTTCATTAATACTTACAACTTAGCTCCTATAGTTATAAAGAAATTTCTGGCGTCTCCGGGTAATAATCCCGGACCAGGATAGCCTGCTGCACGGCGTGTAAAATATCTTTCATCAAAAAGATTATTAATTCCGCCTTTTATGTTCAGGTTTTTGCTAAACTTATACTTAGCTGTAACATCAGTTATAGAGTAAGCAGGAATTAAACCGGTTTGACCATTGGCAACAGATTGCACAGTATTATTTGCATCGCTGAAAGTTTTGCCCACATAACTTAACTGGCCGGTAAGTAAAAAGTTTTTATAGCCGAAAGACATTCCGCCTCTGAAAATATTTTCTGGCGCATTTTCAACCCTCTTACCTTTTGTGGCAGCATCCTTATGATCAGCACTATATTTAGCATCTGTATAACTGTATGAGCCAAATAAAATGAAATCTGTATTTTTTGATTCAGATAAAGCTTTAATTATATTCACCTCAGCATATCCTTCTAAACCTTTGCTGGTACTGTTTCCCACATTAGTAACCAGGCGATACGTTGCACCGGCAGGCGTAATTGTTCCCACCCGATTATTGTATTCAAGATAAAAGCTGCTTATATCAAATTGAAGAAAATTGCTCACCTTGCCGCGATAACCCAGGTCAGCATTATACCCTTTGGCATCCTTAAGGTTTGGATCTATTAGATCTGTTGTTGGAGGAGCCTGGAGATTTGCAAATTGAATTGGCCGATAAGCCTCCGAAATATTAGCATAGATCTCTGTTCCTTTTGTTACATGATACTCAGCACCTATTCCTGCAAGCAAAAAGTTCCGGCTCCGTTTTATATTCTGCAATATAATGCCGACTCCGCCTGATGTAAAACCATTACGACCTGAGGCAGAGCCTTCCAGCCATTCAAATCGCAGACCCGGTATAAGTATTAATTTGGGTGTTAGCCTGAAAATGTTTTCTATAAATGCAGCAGCATTTCTTGATTTAAAATTTATATCACGGGGATAATTTCCAATTACGGTCATATCATATCCTGTTCCTGTTGTTCCTTTGCCATCTGCTTTTCTATGCGTGATTCCTGTATAAAAACGAATACCGCCTGAAAGAGTATTATTCATCTTGCCTAATAGATAATCTGTTATTATACGGCTCTCCAATCCAAAATTTCTGTATTGATCAAGGTTTAAAACCCTGTTGTTGTATTCACCTGTTAAAGAGTTAATGCTGTCCTTTGTTGTGATAGATGGGGTAAAGCCTACACTATTCCTGTCTCCAATCGTTGCAAATAATTTTGTTGTCCATCGGGCCTTTTCACTCATCTTATTAGTAACTGTTATAGCAGGATTTGTCCAGGTAATATCAAACCAGTTACGGCTACGAAAACTTTCTTTTGCATTGATGTTAAAAAGTGAATCGGTTAAACCTCCTGACTGCTGACTGCGAATATGCGAATGCATAACTTCTGCAGTTAAAGAAAGCTTAGGTGTGAAATTATAGGTGATTGTTCCAAATCCGGCATTTGTAAAATATTTACTGTTTTCTCTCCATCCTTTACCATTTCGATGATCGAAAAAAGAATAATAATTTACTTTTTTGGTTTTGCCTCCTATAGCATTGTAACTATTAAATAATGCATTGCTACCTATTGTTTGCTGTGTTTCAACCTCAAATTTTTTATTGATTTCACTACCATTTCGCAAAATATAGTTTACCAAGCCCCCGAACTGCGGCCCGTATTGCAATGATCCCTGTCCTCTTACAATTTCAATTCTTTGTACAGCCTGTAATTGTGGATTATAATATGCCTCCGGATATCCAAATGGATCAGCGGCAATATCATATCCATTTTGGCGAACGTTAAATTCCCAGCTGCGGTTAGGGCTTAACCCTCTTGCAGCAATACCTATCTGGATACCACTCGGGTCGCTTTCCCAAATATGTATTCCCGGCACTTTGGCTAATACCTGACGCATAGTATTTGTAACAACATTCCCCTGAACATTATCAAGTACGATCAATGATGATTTTTTTCCCGCATAAATATTTGTACCAACAATTTCAGGCATTTGTTGATAGTCACTTTTACTGCCTCGCCCCACCACCGTTATTTCAGGTAAATAATTTAAATGTAATGTATCCAGTTGTTTTTTCTCAGGCGCCTGGGCAATGGCATTTGCAGCAGTTAACAAACCAATCATGCATAAAAATCTATACTTCATTAATCACAATTATTTATAAGTTGCAAAAATAACCTGCAGCAAAAAAGTTAGTTGCGATAATGGGAAAAGAATTTTACGAAAGAAGGAATTCTACAACTATAGATAATTTTGAAAGATAAAAGACTATGCTAACAGGGGAATTTTAATATTTTATTCATTATAAAATGTAAAATAAAAAATTACTGTTTGCTTTCCCTGATCTTTTTATATAGTCTTATTGCAGTCATTAGTATAATTGCAAATACAATCAGCCCTGCAATTGCCCATACCACACTAAGCATTTGTTTTACCACGGCCAGCATAACTATTGAGATTAAAAATAACGTCGCCATTTCATTCCATGCACGTAATTGCTGTGAAGTATATTTAAAAAAACCTTTTGCCTGCTGCTTAAAAATTGTATGCAACGAAAGATGATATAAAAATAAAGCCGCCACAAAACAAAGCTTAACCAAAAGCCATGTGGGTAAACTGTAATATAAATACCAAAGCCACCCTCCAAAGATCAATGTAAGTATAGCAGAAGGCCATGTAATACCATACCAGAGTCGCTTTTGCATTATGCTGAATTGTTTCAGTAGTATTGCCCTCTCCGGTTCAGGTTTTATATTGGCTTCTGCACTGTATACAAACAATCTTACTATATAAAACAACCCGCTGAACCAGGTTACAACAAAAATTATATGCAAGGCTTTTATGTAGAAATACATGTTGATGAATTAACGTAATACCATTTCAGTTTTCTCTTCTTTAATACTTTGTATATAACTCTCAATTGTTTTTACCCATAATGGATTCGTATTGAGACATGGTATCATTTCATAAGATTCGCCAGCTGCTTTCATAAAAATATCTTTTCCTCTTTCTGCTATTTCCTCTAAGGTCTCAAGGCAATCGCTTACAAAGGCCGGGCATACAACCAATAATTTTTTAATTCCCTCGGCAGGCAATTCGTGTAACCGAATATCAGTAAAAGGTGTAAGCCATCCTTTCCCTAACCGTGACTGAAAAGAAATGCTGTATTTGCTTTTGGGAATATTCAAAGCATCTGTTACTAATTTGGTTGTAGTTATTACCTGGTGGCGATAACAAAATTCATGTGCATGCGAAGCTACTTCGCAACAGTTATCTGTTTTCAAACAATGGCCCTGTGTTACATCGCTCTTGCGGATATGCCTGCCCGGAACACCATGATAGCTAAATAAAAGATGGTCGTATTCTTTTTCTAAATATGGTTTGATATTTTCTGCAAGTGCATGCAAATAATTCTCCTCTTTATAAAATGGTTTTATAAATGTGAGCTTAAAAGAATATTTTTTCTTTTTATAGATTTCCCATGCATACTCTACAGCAGTTTCATAGCTGCTCATTGCATAATGTGGGTAAAGCGGCAAAGCGATCACTTCTTCAATGCCGGCTTCTCTTTTCAATATTGCTTCAAAAGCCGCTTCAGGTGATGGATTGCCGTAGCGCATTGCTATTTCAACAGGCTCTTCTATTTCATTCTGCAAAGCCTGCTGTAATTTCTTTGTGAAAACTACCAATGGTGAACCTTCTTTTGTCCATATAGTTTTGTATGCCTCTGCAGATTTAGGTGCCCGCCTTGGAGTTATAATTCCTTTAACTAATAATAACCTTAATAAATACGGATAATCGATCACACGTTCATCCATCAAAAACTGGTTAAGATATTTTTTTACATCTTTTACTTCAGTTGAATCAGGGGAACCCAAATTCATTAAAATAACTCCTCTTTTAATTATTGACATCATTTAAAAATATTTGCAAATGTAACAGGGCAAAAACAATTAATGCCCGTTCAGATAATAATTCGTCCATTTCAGACCAAATATTTACCGAATAAAAGTTTTATGACTTAACAATGACTATTCCCGCTTTCAGTGCAAATATTTTTGCTTTTATATAAGTAATGATCAATATCCATAACGATCTTCCTGATTTTTGTATTGCCGGTATCAATTATCGCAAGAGTGATGTAATTGTAAGAGGGAAGTTTTCTTTGACCACCGAACAATGTGATCAGTTATTAAATGAAGTTGTGAAAAAGCATATTCCGGGGGCTTTTGTTTTATCAACCTGTAACCGCACTGAAATTTATGGTATTACTTCTTCTCCGCAGGAACTTATAGAATTATTATGTCTTCATACACAGGGTAGAATAAAGGATTTCGTAGAGCAGGGATATACTCATACTGGTATAAAAGCCGTAGAACATCTATTTAAGATGGCTGCAGGCATCGATTCTCAGATAATAGGCGATCATGAAATTTTATCTCAGCTGAAAATGGCTGCAAAATTTGCAAAACAACACCACTGTATCAATAATTTTTTGGAAAGAATTATAAATTTTGCAATAGAATCTTCAAAAAAAATTAAAACAGAAACGAAGCTAAGTTCAGGTACTGTATCGGTTTCTTATGCCGCAATTGAAATAATTAAAGAAAAGATCCCTGATATTAGAAATAAAAAAATACTTCTTTTTGGTACAGGGAAATTCGGTAACAATGTAGCTACAAATCTTACTACTTACCTGCACGGATGCAATTTAATATTTTGTAACCGCACAGATGAAAAAGCAGCTGAGCTTGCAAAAAAATGTAATGCCGGCTTTATTAACTATAAAGATTTGCCCGGGGCAGTTAACCAGGCAGATGTAGTTATTGTTAGCACCTCATCAGAATCGTATTCTATACTTCCTTCATTTTTTATTGAAGAAAAATCCAGATTGATTTTAGATTTATCCATTCCGCAGAATGTTGATCCTGCAGTGAAAAATATACCGGGAACAGAATTAATGAATGTAGATGAAATCTCTGCCATTCTTAATAAAACAATTGACAAGCGGAAAGCGGAAATTCCAAAAGCATTACAAATTATTGATGACACTATCGAGGAACTAAAAGAATGGTGTGTATTGCAGGCGAATAATCCTGTTCTGCGCAAAATGAAATTGCATTTGAATGAACTGGTAATTGAAAAAGCCTCTATTAGTAACAAAGAAAAAATACATAAAACAGTTTCATCTCTCGCTTTACAATTAAAAACAGAAAACAACAAAGGATGCTTGTATATACATGCTTTAAATACTCATCTCCATCCTGATTATGAAGCAAATTCTTAAAATAGGTACTCGTGAAAGTGAATTGGCTGTTTGGCAGGCAACACAGGTTCAAAATCTTTTAAAAGAAAATGGTGTTGAATCAGAATTAGTGTACATAAAAAGCGAAGGTGATGTTGATACTGTTACTCCTTTGTATGAATTGGGTGTGCAGGGAATTTTTACAAAAACACTGGATGCTGCTCTTCTCAAAAAAAAAATTGATATAGCAGTTCACTCAATGAAGGATGTACCCACACAATTGGCAAAGGGAATTAAACAGGCGGCAGTATTAAAGAGAGGTTCACATAAAGACATTTTGGTACTGCATCCAGACCTTGCTGTTACTGAAGGTAGGCTTTTAAGAGATAGTTTTTTGTGGTCAAGTGGTGGAGGTAGAAGAGATACAGTTAGTCATCTTGTTATTCCTTTAAGAAAAAAATATAAAGAGGGAGAAACGGAGCAGGTTATCATTGGCACCAGTTCTATCCGGCGCATTGCTCAATGGTTAAATAGAAACAAAGAAGATAAAATTGAAAATCTTAGAGGTAATATTAATACCCGGCTGCGCAAATTAAAAGAAAGCAACTGGCATGGTGCCATCTTTGCTGCAGCAGGTTTAGAAAGAATAAATCTTCGTCCTGAAAATTCTGTTGACCTTGATTGGATGCTGCCTGCTCCTGCACAGGGAGCAATAATGGCAGTTTGCAGAGAAGATGATTCAATGTCTTTTGAAATCTGTCAAAAATTTAATGATGCAAATACAGCATTATGTACAAAGCTTGAAAGAGAATTTTTACGTACGTTGCTCGGAGGATGTTCTACACCAATAAGTGCATTGGCAAAAGTAAGAGGTACTAAAATAATTTTTAAAGGCAACATTTGTAGCCCAGATGGGAGTGATTTAATTGAGATTGAAAAGAGAATTCCTATAGAAATCTGCGGACAGGTAGGCATTGATGCAGCACAGGAAATATTAAAAAACCCAACCGCGCAAAACATAATTCAGGCCATCAGAAATGAAAAAAGCTAAGCTGAAAATATTAAGCACAAAAGCATTAAGCCAGGAAGCTATTGATAAGGCTTCTTTAAATGATATTGAAATTGATGAGCTTCCTTTTATCAGAACAGAACCTATAAAAGATGATGTGTTAAAAAATATTTTAAGAGGTTTTTTGCAACAAAGTATTACCGCTGTTTTTACAAGCAAAAATGCAGCATTGGCATTTGATCAAATTGTAAATACTGAATTACCATGGAAAATATTTTGCACAGGACAAGCCACAAAAAAAACAGCTGAAAAAATATTTGGAGCAGAGAGAATTGCAGGCATAGCAGACAATGCAGAAGATCTTGGCAGTGTTATTTTGGATGATGAGGAAATAAAAAAAGTGTATTTCTTTTGCGGCAATCAACGCAGAGAAGAATTGCCAAATAAATTAAAAGCTGAAGGACGTGAGGTGGAAGAAATAATTGTTTATGAAACATTAGAAACTCCGCAAAAGATGTCAAGAAAAAATTATGATGGCATTTTATTTTTCAGTCCGAGTGCAGTAAAAAGTTATTTCAGTTTAAATAAACTTAACGAAGAGATACAGGTTTTTGCTGTAGGAAAAACAACAGCTGATTCAATTCTTCAGCATGTGACAAGAGAAATAATAACCGCTGAAACACCCGGACAGGAAAACCTGATCGATCAGGTGATAACGCATTTCAGCATCGCCAAAACTGTTTAGCATGCAATTGAAGAATGATTTATTATTAAGAGCATTAAGAAAGGAAAAAGTGGAGCGGCCACCTGTATGGATGATGCGGCAGGCAGGAAGATATTTGCCTGATTATATGAAGCTAAAAGCTAAGTATGATTTTTTTACACGTGTACAAACGCCGGAACTTGCTTGTGAGATTACTCTCCAACCTATTAATCAGATTGGTGTAGATGCTGCAATTATTTTTTCAGATATTTTGGTTATTCCACAGGCAATGGGTACTGAGGTTTTAATGGAAGAAGGAAAAGGACCGTATTTACCAAATGTAATCAAGAATCAAAAAGATATTGATGCCCTGGTAACTGACAATATTGAAGAGGGTTTAAGTTACGTAATGAAAGCATTGACCCTTATTAAAGAGGAATTGAATGGAAGGGTTCCCCTTATTGGCTTTGCAGGAGCGCCATTTACAATTCTTTGTTATATGGTTGAAGGCAAAGGGAACAAGACATGGGAAAAAGCTAAGCAATTTTGTTTTACGCAACCACAACTGGCTCATCTGTTATTACAAAAAATAACTGACATCACTATAAAATACCTAAAAGCGCAAACCAAAGCTGGTGCTGATGTTGTACAGGTCTTTGATAGCTGGAGCGGATGTTTGAGCCCTAAGGATTTTAAAACCTTTGCACAACCATATCTTATACAAATTGCTGATGCACTAAAGGATAATGCTCCTGTAATTTTATTTCCTAAAGGAAGCTGGTATGCATTAGAAGATCTGAGCAACAGTAATGCTTCTGGATTGGGAATTGACTGGTGCATCTCTCCACAATATGCAAGAGAATTAACTAATAATAATGTCACCTTACAGGGGAATTTCGATCCTGCAAAATTATTATTACCGATCCCTGAAATTAAAAAAGCAGTTAAAGAAATGATTGAAGCTTTTGGAGTACAGAATTACATTGTGAATCTTGGTCATGGAATAACTCCTAATATCCCGGTAGATAATGCAAAGGCTTTTGTGGATGCAGTAAAAGAATATGTCTGAACCATGATTTATGAGATTAGAGGATTAATGGGAAATATTTATTGATGTTCAAAAAAGAATATGAGTATCAAACAAAATTGGATAGAATTTATTAAGACTTTACAAAATGATATTTGTATCGCTTTAGAAGAATTAGATGGAGAAAAATTTCTTAACGACGAATGGAAAAGAGAAGAAGGTGGTGGCGGAATATCCCGAATCATTTCAAATGGAAATATTTTTGAAAAAGGGGGAGTAAATACTTCAAAGGTTTTTGGAAGATTGCCTGAAACAATGCAACAGGCATTCAATGTTAGCGAAAGCAAGTTTTTTGCGGCGGGTATTTCTCTGGTTCTTCATCCAAAAAATCCTTATGCACCAACGGTGCATGCAAACTGGCGTTATTTTGAATTATATGATGCTGGTGGAACCAGGATAGATAGCTGGTTTGGTGGCGGCTCTGATCTTACTCCATATTATTTATTTGAAGAAGATGCAAAACATTTTCACAGCAGTTTAAAAAAAGCCATTGATCATTATGGAGAAGAATTATATGCTTTATTCAAAAAAAATTGCGATGAATATTTTGTAAATAACCACCGCAATAATGAGGCCCGGGGAATTGGTGGCGTATTTTACGATTATCAACGACCAAAGGACGAAGAAGATGCAGAACGCCTGTTTGCTTTTCAGCAAGCTAATGCCAATTGTTTCTTAAATGCATATTTGCCGATTGTGATAAGAAGAAAAGATGTGCCGTTCGGAGAAAAACAAAAACACTGGCAGGAAATAAGAAGAGGAAGGTATGTTGAGTTTAATCTTATTCACGACAGGGGAACATTATTCGGTTTAAAAACAAACGGCCGAACAGAAAGTATATTAATGAGCCTTCCACCAACTGTAAGATTTGAATATAATTATCAGCCAGAGCCTGGAAGTGAAGAGGATAAATTGTTACAGGTTTGTTTACATCCAATAGACTGGATCAATTAAATTTTACATTTTAATTTAGTAGTATGTATTTACAAAGAAGAAACAGAATATTAAGAAGCAGCTCTGCAATAAGAAGTTTGATTGCGGAAACAATTTTAACTTCTAATGATTTTATTGCTCCGCTTTTTATTGTTGAAGGAGAAAATCAACGGGAGGAAATTTCTTCTATGTCAAACTATTTTAGAATGAGTACTGACGTAACAGTAAAAGAAGTTAAAGAACTATGGGGCATTGGCATAAAAAGCATTCTGCTATTTGTAAAATCTAAAGATGAATTAAAAGATAATAAAGGCACTGAAGCTTTAAACCCTGATGGCTTAATGCAACGCAGCATTAAAGCAATTAAAGATGCTTGCCCGGAAATGATAATTATGACTGATGTTGCGCTGGACCCATTTTCATCTTATGGGCATGATGGAATTGTGGAAAATGGAGAAATTGTAAATGATGCAACAGTGGAAGTGTTGGCAAAGATGAGTGTGAGTCATGCCCAGGCTGGTGCTGATTTTGTTGCACCAAGTGATATGATGGACGGAAGAATTGGTGCAATAAGAAAGGCCTTGGAAGAGAATAATTTTACAAAGACAGGCATCATGGCGTACAGTGCAAAATATGCTTCCTGCTTTTATGGCCCATTCAGAGATGCGTTAGATTCTGCTCCCGGTTTTGGAGATAAAAAAACTTACCAGATGGATTACAGCAATCGCATAGAGGCCATTAGGGAAGCAGTAATGGATGTGGAAGAAGGAGCAGATATAGTTATGGTTAAACCTGCTTTAAGTTACTTAGATGTGATTCGTGAAGTGAAAGATGCAGTTGATGTGCCGGTAAGTTGTTATAACATCAGTGGTGAATATGCAATGATAAAAGCAGCATCGAAAATGGGTTGGATAGACGAGGAGAAAGCCATTCTTGAAACCCTTACTTCAATGAAAAGATCAGGTGCAGATTTGATAGCTACTTACTTTGCAAAAGATGCAGTAAGGTTAATAAATCATTAGTCTTCATGAATAATAATAACAGCAACGAACTTTTTGAAAGAGCCAAGCAATCAATTCCTGGCGGAGTTAATTCTCCTGTCCGGGCATTTAAAAGTGTAGGCGGCACACCTGTATTTATAAAGTCAGCAAAGGGAGCATACCTGCTAGATGAGGATGGAAATAAATATATCGATTATATCAATTCATGGGGCCCTATGATATTAGGTCACGCCTATGATCCAGTGGTAAAAGCAATTCAGGAAAAAGCGCTTGATTCAACCTCTTTTGGTGCTCCTACCCTTTTGGAAATTGAAATGGCAGAATTAATAAAAAGTATGGTGCCGAATGTTGATCTGATAAGAATGGTTAGTAGTGGCACTGAAGCCTGCATGAGCGCAATAAGATTGGCAAGAGGTTATACAGGAAAAAATAAGATCATTAAGTTTGAAGGTTGTTACCATGGGCATGCAGATTCTTTTTTAGTAAAAGCAGGTAGCGGTGTAGCAACATTAAATATTCAAACAATGCCCGGAGTTACTGCAGGTGTTTCTGTAGATACCTTAACAGCTCCTTACAATAATTTGGAAGCAGTAAAAAAACTTGTTGAAGAAAATAAAAATGAAATCGCAGCCGTAATTATCGAACCGGTTGCGGGAAATATGGGATGTATTCTTCCGCAAAAAAATTATTTAGAAGGACTTAGAAAAATTTGTGATGAGGAAAATATTATTTTTATTTTTGACGAAGTAATGACAGGTTTTAGATTGTCATTAGGCGGTGCACAGGAAAAACTAAATATTGATGCAGACCTGGTTACATATGGAAAAGTAATTGGAGGCGGATTACCGGTGGGAGCTTTCGGCGGTAGGAGAAAAATTATGGAGCACATTTCTCCTTTAGGAAATGTTTACCAGGCGGGAACTTTAAGTGGCAATCCCATAGCTATGATTGCGGGTTATACCATGCTAACAGAATTAAAGAATAACCCTGGCATATACAAAGAGTTGGATGAAAAGTGCAGCTATCTGAAAAAAGGCCTGCCTGAAGTTTTTAATAAAAAAGGAATTAAGCATCGGATTAACAGTCTGGGCAGTATGATAAGCATTCACTTTTGTGATCATGATATAACAGATTTCGAAACTGCATCCAAAGCTGATATTCCACTTTTTAATAAATTTTTTCACCATATGCTTGAGCATGGAGTTTACTTACCACCCTCAGCATATGAAAGCTGGTTTTTGAGCAATGCATTAACTTATGAGAACCTGGATGAAACAATAAAGGCTGCAGATAGTTTTCAGGGATAATTAATTAAAAAAGAGCGGAGATAATACATCCCCGTTCTTGCCCTAATAAACCCTAAACCAGCAAAGATTAAATCTTTATATACTTTTTAGTATTTACGACCGAATAGAGTTTTTCATGTTTCATCAGCAACGGCCATCACATCCACAAGGATTTGTTTGTTAGCAAAGCTAAATGCCCAACATTATGCCAAATAAAAGAACCCGTAGAAGTATATAGTAAGCCTATAAATTTATTACCATTATACATTTTCACTAAAGTGCTTTTATACTTAAGTGGGGTATAAATTCCTTACCTTCGCATCCTTTTTTCCACAAAGATTTTTTGGCCAGGATGAGTAAGCGCTATAAGGAATATCAACAATTGAATTTACCGGGAATTGCAGCCGAAATTTTGGCTGGATGGGATAATAATAAAGTATTTGAGAAAAGTGTTGAGTTAAGAGAAGGTAATCCACCTTTCGTTTTTTATGAAGGTCCGCCGAGTGCAAATGGAATGCCCGGCATTCATCATGTGATTTCCCGAACATTAAAAGATCTAGTATGCAGATATAAAACCATGCAAGGCTTCCAGGTAAAACGTAAAGGAGGATGGGATACGCATGGGTTGCCGGTTGAGTTAGGTGTTGAAAAACTGTTAGGTATAACAAAAGAAGACATCGGCAAAAAAATATCAGTAGAAGATTATAATGCTACCTGCCGCCGTGAGGTTTTAAAATTTAAAGACCAGTGGGATGATCTTACCAAAAAAATGGGCTATTGGGTAGACCTTCAACATCCATACATCACCTTTGAAAATAAATACATAGAGACCTTGTGGTGGTGCTTAAAAGAATTGTACAATAAAAATTTATTGTATGAGGATGTGAGTATTCAGCCATATTCTCCCGGTGCAGGTACCGGCTTAAGCTCTCATGAATTGAATCAACCCGGCACTTATAAAGATGTAAAGGATACCAGTGTTGTGGCAATGTTCAAGGCAGTCAATGAGTCAATTGTCAATTGTCAATGGTATAAGAAAATTGATCCAAATGACTTAATGACTTATGACATTTATTTTTTAGCATGGACTACAACTCCATGGACGCTGCCCTCTAATTTAGGATTAACGGTAGGCCCAAAGATTAATTATGTTGTTATTAAAACATTTAATCCTTACACTAATCTTCCTATTAATGTAATTCTTGCCCAGGCACTAATAAATAAATATTTTAAGACGGAAGATGAAAATGGTGATTTTGATTCTTTTAAAGATGGGGATAAAAACATTCCATGGAAAATACTGGCTGAATGTAAAGGCAGTGAATTTGAGTTTATTAAATTTGAACAACTATTGCCTTCTGAAGCAAATACAATTGAAAAAATTCTGGAGACAACACCCGGTGCCCAACCATTCAAAGTTATTTTAGGAGATTTTGTAACTACAGAAGATGGAACAGGTATAGTGCATACGGCTCCTGCCTTTGGTGCTGATGACTTTAAAGCAGGAAAAAAAAATAACCTTGGAATTTTAACTCTTGTTGATAAAGAAGGAAAATTTATTGATGGAGTAGGTGAATTCAGTGGGCGGTTTGTAAAAGATTACCGGAATGAAAAAAATTATGTAGATGTAAATGTTGATATCGCAGTTAAACTTAAAAAAGAGAACAGGGCTTTTAAGGTAGAAAAATATGAGCATAATTATCCGCATTGCTGGCGCACCGATAAGCCTATCATTTATTATCCGCTGGATGCATGGTTTATAAGAACAACGGCTGTAAAAAACAGGATGATTGAATTAAATAAAACCATTAACTGGAAACCTGCTTCTACCGGCACCGGCCGGTTTGGAAACTGGCTGGAAAATATGGTAGATTGGAACCTTAGTAGAAGTCGCTATTGGGGAACGCCATTACCGATATGGAAATGTGGACAGGTAGATCCAGACATTAATTACCATTCAGATAATACAAATAGAGATTTTTTTGATGAGAAAAGAATAAGCCAACCTTTTGATCAGCTTTGCGTGGGAAGCAAAAATGACTTAAAAAATATCAAATCTTCGGGTGGATGGAATTGTAAAGGATTTTTAATTGATTTTGAAAAAATAACTACAGATATTCTGAAACATAATTCAGATTTAATAAATAAAATTAATGAATACAATAAACAATTCCCTGCAAATAGTTTTAGCTATATCTCTTTTGAGCACCTTAAAGGATTAGTAGAAAAAAACGGATTTAATAAAGAATTATTAATTGATAAATTTCGATTCACGTTAAGAATAATTGAAAATTACATCTCTGAAATTACTGATGAAAATCTCCCTAAAATAGATTTTCATAAACCTTATGTTGATAAAATAGTATTTGCAAGAAATGGATCATTAGATGACATTAATTTATATGTTAGAGTAAATGATTTAATAGATGTTTGGTTTGACAGCGGTGCAATGCCTTATGCTCAATGGGGATTACCCAAAAAAAGGAAAGATATAAATCCAACAAAAGAGGAATGTATTAACTATTGGAATAAACTTCAAGGCTCCTCCCCCACCGGGGGAGGTTGGGAGGGGGCCGATTTTATTGCCGAAGGTGTTGATCAAACAAGAGGCTGGTTCTATACCTTACATGTTTTAAGTGTTTTATTATTTGATAGTGTTGCTTATAAAACTGTTGTAAGTAATGGTTTGGTGCTGGATAAAAATGGCAATAAAATGAGCAAGCGTTTAGGAAATGCTGTTGATCCATTTGAAACACTAAGCATCTTTGGACCCGATGCCACCCGTTGGTATTTAATCACCAATGCATCCCCATGGGATAGTTTAAAATTTGACATTGAAGGTATAAAAGAAATTCAGCGCAAATTTTTTGGAACGCTTTACAATACCTACCAGTTCTTTGCCTTGTATGCCAATGTGGATGCTTTCGCTTTTAAAGAAAAATATATTTCCGTTGCCGAGAGGCCGGAAATTGATCGTTGGATTTTATCATCTTTAAATAGCACGGTAAAAACTGTTCAGGAGAATTTAGATAATTATGAACCAACCCCGGCAGGTAGAGCAATAGAAAATTTTGTAGATGAACACTTAAGCAACTGGTATGTACGCTTATGCCGGCGGCGTTTTTGGAAGGGAGAATACGAACATGATAAGATATGTGCCTATCAAACTTTATATGAATGTTTGGAAACTATAAGCGGCGTTGTTGCCCCGATTGCTCCGTTCTTTGCCGAATGGTTATTTGCTAATCTTAATAATATTACTAAAAAAAATAAGTACAGTTCAGTTCACCATACTTATTTTCCAAAAGCAAATACCGCTGTCATAAATACCTCTTTAGAAAAAAGAATGCAGCTGGCACAAGATGTTTCTTCACTAATATTGTCACTTCGTAAAAAAGTAAATATTAAAGTAAGACAGCCATTGCAAAAAGTTTTAATACCTGCTATTGAATCGGATCTTTCAGATAATATAATATCAGTAGGGGAAATTATTAAGAGTGAAACTAATATTAAAGAAATTGAAATGCTTTCTGCAGATAATAATTTTATAAGAAAGAAGGCAAAGGCCAATTTTAAAACCTTAGGTAAGAAACTGGGACCTAAAATGAAATGGGCCGCTGAAAAAATTCAACAGCTCAACAATATAGAAATAGATAAAATGGAGGAAGGAGAATATCTATTAAACCCTGACTTTGAATCAAAAAACGAGGACCCTATATATATTACAAATGAGGATCTGGAAATAATCACTGATCAACTCCCCGGCTATGAAGTAGCATCTAAAGGATCTCTTACAGTTGCACTAGATATAACTATTACCGAAAAATTAAAAATGGAAGGTGAAGCCCGTGAATTTGTGAACCGTATTCAAAATATCAGGAAAGAGCAAAATCTGGAGTTGACTGACAAAATATTGGTTAAAGTAGAAGAAAATGAGGCTATGAGGCACTCAATTACTCAATATTATGACTATATTTGCGCCGAAATTTTGGCAGATAATCTTGAATTTCTGTCGGAAATTAAAGATGGTTTTAATATAGAAGTTAATGATTATCAACTTAAAGTAAGTATAACTAAAAAAAGAGATTAGTATGGCAACAAACAAAAAAACGGCTAAAACCGTTTCTAAAAAACCTGCTTCTAAGGCACCAGCTAAAAAAGCTGCGGTTAAAAAGGTTAAAAAGCCGGCAACAAAAAAAACGGTTAAGCCTTCGAAGCCGGTACCTAAAAAACCTGTTGCTAAAACAAAATCATCCCAAAAACCTACAAAACCTGTTAAGAAATCTGCTCCAGTTAAAAAAGCGTCTAAGCCCGTTGCAAAAAAAGCAGCACCCAAAAAAGCAGCTCCAATAAAAAAATCTATGCCCATTAAGAAAGCTGCTAAAATAATCCAAAAAAAATCTGCTGCAATAAATAAAGTTGCAGCTTCTGTAAAAAAACCTATCAAAGCAGAATCAAAGAAAACAGAAACTAAAAAACCTGAATTAAAGCCTTTACCAAAAGCGAAAGATATTAAAGTTCCACCTCCAAAACCTGTAGTGTTACCAAAAATTACGACTACAAAAGCCCGGAAGTACGAACCTGAGTTTACTAAGTCAGTTTTAGACCAGGCACCTTACGAAAATAATGGACCAACAATGCGTTACAGCGATCC
Source organism: Chitinophagales bacterium 65-1 (assembly GCA_002050465.1). GTDB lineage: Bacteria > Bacteroidota > Bacteroidia > Chitinophagales > Chitinophagaceae > Ginsengibacter. The sequence continues at coordinate 46,394 of MWYX01000064.1, read as the reverse complement.
GGAACTTAACGAGTTTAGAGAGTTGATCCAGAGAAAACTGGAAACTGCTAAAAAAGAACTCGGTTACCTTCAGGGATTAATTACAAGAAAAGATGAAATGGGGGGAGATGACACTGATAACCGGTATATGACTATGGAAGATGGCAGCCTTAGTATGGAAAGAGAACAATTAAGCCAAATGGCAAGCAGGCAGATCACTTTTATTGATCATCTAGAAAAAGCAATGATGCGAATTGAAAATAAAACGTATGGTATTTGCAGGGTAACGGGTAGGTTAATTGATAAAGCCCGCTTACGTGCGGTGCCACATGCTACACTCTCGATAGAAGCAAAAATGGGGATAGCAAAATAGTTTTATGTTCATCGGCTCATAATCCTATAGCTTTTCACTTTCCCTTTCACGTTTCACGTCACTTCACTTCCTGCATATCAACCAGGCGCTTATAAAATCCACTTTTTTCTATAAGAGAATCATGAGTGCCCCTTTCTACAATTTTACCTTGTTGTAAAACAATTATCTCATCTGCATGGCGAATGGTACTAAGCCTGTGAGCAATTACAATACTGGTACGATTTTCCATAAGGTTATAAATTGCATCCTGCACTAGGCGCTCGCTTTCTGTATCAAGAGATGATGTTGCTTCGTCCAAAATTAATATCGGAGGATTTTTTAAAACAGCCCTTGCAATAGTAATGCGTTGTTTTTCTCCGCCGCTTAATTTATTTCCCCTGTCACCAATGTTGGTTTGGTAGCCATTTTCCTTTTGTAGAATAAAATTATGGGCATTGGCAATTTTAGCTGCATTAATTATTTGCTCTTCAGTTGGGTTATCCTTGCCGAGCGCAATATTGTTGGCTATGGTATCATTAAAAAGAATTGCTTCCTGCGTTACAATGCCCATGTGATCGCGAATGGATGATAAAGAATATTCTTTTATATTAATATTGTCTATCAATAATTCACCTACGCCTACGTCGTGAAAACGGGGAATAAGATCAACCAATGTACTTTTACCTGCGCCGGATGAACCTACCAATGCAATAGTTTTCCCTTTTTCAACAGTAAGGTCCACACTATCCAAAATAATCTTATCCTCATATAAAAATCCAACCTTCTTAAATTGAATTGAGTTATTAAAATGCTTTAACTGTACAGGACTTGGATTTTCTTTTATGGATACATTTTCTTTTATTAAATATTCAATTCTTTCAATACTTGCTGCACCTCTCTTAATATTGTATGATGCTGTGGATAAAGATTTTAAGGGTTGTATCAATTGAGAAAAAATTGCGATGTATGCTAAAAAATCTCCGGGATCTAAAAAAATTCCCCGTAATACTAAACGTCCGCCATACCACAATACACAAACTACAGCTATAACTCCCAATATTTCAGATACAGGAGATGCAAGGTCCCTGCGCCTGTTAGCTTTGTTCTTTATTTGGAGTAGTTCAGTATTTTGTTGCGTAAACCTATCGAGTTGCTTTTTCTCTGCATTAAATGCTTTAATAATTCTGATACCCCCGAGTGTTTCATCAATGGTAGACAATATGGCGCCTAGTTTTTCCTGTACTTTTGTACTTTGTTTTTTTAAGGAACGTCCTATCCTCCCGATAATAAAACCTGAAAGTGGAATGAAGATCGCCAGGAATAAAGTTAGCTCGGGGCTCAACATCACTAAATAAATAAAGAACAGGAAAATAGAAATAGGTTCCCTGAATAATGTTTCCAGCACCCCCACTGTAGAACCTTCCACTTCACTCAGATCATTTGTAAGTCTGCTCATAATATCTCCTTTCCGCTGATCATTAAAATACCCGATGGGCAATGCAATAATCTTTTTATACATCGATGTACGCATATCATTAATAATATTATTGCGTATAGGATTAAGATAATACATAGACAGATACAAAAAAATATTTTTAAGAATAACGGATACAAGTACTGCCAAACAAATAATTGCCAGTGCTTTTATGTCGCCGTTGGGAGAATTTATTATATTATATAATTCAGCCTTAAATTTATTGATAGGATTTATGGCTGCTAAAAAGGAATCGGGATTAGACGCAACATTAAGGGTATCCACTTTTTTAAAGATCAGCAGTAAAAATGGACTAAGTAAAGCAAGAGAAATAACAGAAAACAGCGATGATAAGATATTGAAGCTGAAATAAGCGAAAATTAGTTTGGGATATTTTGATATATACCTGAAAATCGATCGTAAACTCTTCATCTATGATGTAAGGAATAGTAGCTGGTGGGGAAAGCGACAAGGCTGTTGCCATGGTTTGTGTTCCCCACAAACCACATGGTTTGCAAAAATTTGAAATGCATTTGCAAAGTAACTAATTTTACAACCACCAATCTTATATAAAAATGACAGAGGGAAAAAGACAAAAACAGGTGGCCGGCGTTATAATTCATGAGCTTAATGATATTTTTTTAAGGATGGGTTTAAATATGCAGGATGGAGGAATGGTTTCTATTTCTTCAGTGAAAATTACCCCTGATCTTTTTGAGGCAAGAGTTTACCTGAGTTTTTTCCAGATAAAAGATAATGATGCAATGCTTACAAAGATCCAGGAAAAAAGTAAAGAGATAAGGAAGGAATTAGGCAACAGGGTTCGCCATCAGTTGCGCAGCATACCCCAAATAACTTTTTATATTGATGATACCCTGGATTATGTTTTTAGGATGGAAGAGTTGTTGGAGAAGATAAAAAAAGAGGATAAGTCTCAACTATGATTTATGGGATTAGGATAATAAGTATTTCTTGAAGGATCAACTCCATTTAAAAATTATACGTTAATGTAGGTGTTGGGCGTAATGCTATTAAACACTGTTACAGACAAACCATAAAATATGAAGTATACAATATTATTTGCACTTTTTCTATCATTTAGCAGCATCAATGGACAAACAAAAAAAGTAACAAGACTTGATGGAAGTGAAGTTTCATCCGCTGAAATTGATAAAACAGTAAAAAGATTGATGGATGCCGCAAATGTTCAGGGGTTAAATTTAGCAATACTGAATAATAAAAAAACCGTTTTTATTAAATCATATGGTTTTAAAAATAAACCTGACAACACATTATTAAACACATCCACAATTGTATATGCAGCTTCCTTCAGCAAGGCTGTTTTTGGGTATTTGGTTATGAAGTTGGTGGAGGAAAAAATTATTGATTTAGACAAGCCAATTTATAAATACCTGAAAAAACCAATTCCCGATTATGAGTATTTTTCAGACTTAAAGAATGACGACAGATGGAAACTAATAACCCCACGAATGTGTTTAAGTCATACAAGTGGGTTGCCAAATGTAAGATGGTTTAATCCTAAATCTGACGAAATGGATTCATTGGGTGTTATTAAAATTTATTTTGCACCCGGAGAAAAATATGCTTACTCTGGTGAAGGTTTTAAACTTCTGCAATTGGCAGTTGAAGAAATCACTCAAAAAAATATTGATGAACTGGCTCAGGAGAAAATATTTAAACCGTTGAGAATGACAAGAACAGGTTATATATGGCATGATTCGTTTGGCGATGACAATGTAGCTGTAGGACATATGAATAATGGTGCTATAGATTCAAAAAAGAAACGCAAAGAGCCTGTTGCAGGTGGTTCTTTAGTGACTACCATGGCCGATTATGCAAGGTTTATTGAAAATGTGATGCAACAAAAAGGAATCAAAAAAAGTATGTATAAGGAGATGCTTTCGCCTCAAATTACCATACATTCAAAAACACAATTTCCACCAATAACAGAAGAAACCACCACTGAAAATGATGCCATTCATTTATCTTATGGTCTGGGTTGGGGGCTTCTGGATTGTCAGTATGGCAAAGCATTTTTTAAAGAAGGAAATGGTGGCGCTTGGAAAAATTATAATATCAATTTTATTGACAAGGGCACATCGATTATAATCATGATAAATAGCGAAAATGGAGAAAAAATATTTCAGGAACTTATAGAAACTATAATAGGCAATACTTGTATACCATGGCGATGGCAAAATTATATTCCATACAATAACAAAGTAGATAAGTAAGGACAGCACATACGCCCAACATGGTATTGCTTCAAATGTACCTGTTGAAACTAAGTAGTAAACTCTGCTTTTAATTCCCAACTCAAATTTTGTATCAATTTTTTTTGAATAATGAATGCCCAAAAAAGTAACACCTTCTTCAAGCTTACTGTTTTTGAAGTTTCTTTCATCCAAAACTATAGTGTTGGAAAAATTCTCTAATCCTATTTCCTGCTGATTCATTCTTAAATAGAACAGACCTAATTGGCATTTAAACGCTGGTATTTTTTTTAATAAACTTCTTTCATAATAAACCTGGTAAAAAATATTTGTATGTGTTATTCTAAAATCTGTTATTGATAAATATATGTTGTTAAAGGGACCCGGTTATACTTCCCTTCTTTTGTTGTTCCTTATGCAGGCAGCCTTAGTGAGAAATCATCTAAATACCCAAATAACACTAATTACGTTTTTTGAAAAAGATGGAATCTGTAAGTTTTATATTTTATAAAGTTTATTGCATTTCTTTCACCTTTAAAATGCTTATTCTGCAGCTTCTCTAATTTCTTTTTATATTTCCACTTAATAAACTTTACTGCTAAGGGAAACCGGTCTTCTGCCAAAAGAGAAATAAGATTTGTTATTGGAAATAATACTTCCATGTATAAACCATTCACTATATCTATAGTAGGAGCAGTTTCTTTAGTGATGTCTTGCTCTTTGATAAGCTTTACCGGATATTTTTTAATTATTTCCTGAAATTCCTTAAAATTATGTCCTCCGCCAAGTGGGCTTTTTCCTTCCACATCTATCTGAAAAAAATCAGATATCATAATATGTCCGCCTGAATTTAAAGCATTCAATCCGTTTGTGAAAGAATTATCCATTGGAATATATTGAAAGCTTTCACTGAAAAGAATTAAGTCATACTTGTTATCAGTTTTTACATCTTCAAATTTACTCTGATAAATTTGCACTTTATCTCCCAATACACCTCTGGCATGATTTGTAAGAATAGTGCCCGGAGAAACGCAGTCAACTGTATATCCTTTTTTAATTAATTCCAATGCAAATTTTCCTGATCCACAACCAACGTCCAGGATAGTTTTTGTACCGGTGGGAATATGAGACATTAAAAAATCTGCATAATTCTGCTGAGCTTTCGCCAAATTGGCAATATCAGCCGGAAGCTCATCATCGAAAAAACCATAATGCAGATATTCGGTATTTAAAAAATGCTTGAAGAAAATCAATCCGATTTCAAGGCCTACTTCTTTAGAATCAACTTTTCTATTGTTTTTTTCCATTTTAATTTAGTTAATAGTGTTCCAAATCTAATACATTGGATAAATCTTTAGCACTTTTGCTTTGTTACTAATATATTTCTTAAAGGGATTGTGAATTACTAGTAAAATTTTATTGATACAGATAATTAGTTTTACAGATATTTATAAACTTTAATTACAAAACATTTTGTACCTCACATTTGCATGGAGATATTTTAAAGCAAAAAAAAGCACCAATGCGATAAATATTATAAGCTGGGTTACTGTTTGCGTTATTGCATTTTCAACCATGTGCCAGGTATTGGTTTTAAGTGTGTTTAATGGCTTTGAGGACCTGGTACGTTCACTTTATTCTAATTTTTATACCGACGTAAGGGTAATTGCTTCCAGGGGAAAAACCATTCTGCTAACAGCAGAGCAAATTAATTCTATTAAAAATTTTAAAGAAGTAAAGAACATTTCACTTGTTGCACAGGAAAAAGCCTTGTTACAGAACGGTGATTTGCAAACTGTTGTTTTTTTGAAAGGAGTAGATGATAATTACAATAATGTTTCAGGTGTACCACAAAAAATGCTTAATGGAGTATTTGAAACCGGCTCTGCTGATGAGCCGCAATTAATATTGGGTGCCGGAATTGAATATGCTGTGGGAGTTCAGGCTGATAAAAGCTTAACACCACTTACTGTTTTTCTGCCAAAAAAAATAGGGTATGCTTCCTCCGACCCTTCAGAATCTTTAAGTGAAGGCAATGCATATCCCTCAGGCAGCTTTGCCATTCAGCAGGATTTTGACAATAAATATGTTATTACCAATATTGATTTTATAAAGCATCAGATGAATTATGCCGCTAATGAATATAGTGCTGTTGAAATTGCCTTATCACACCCTAAAGAAACAGATGATGTAACGAACGCTTTACAAAAAATGCTGGGAAGTAAGTATACCGTGCAAACTAAGTATCAGCAAAATACAAGTTTGTACACCAGTATGAAAGTGGAGAAGTGGGCTATTTATGCGGTACTTACACTCATTCTCATTATCGCGGCATTCAATATGATAAGCGCTCTGACTATGCTTGTATTGGAAAAAAGAAAAGATATTAGTGTGTTGCAGTCATTAGGCGCTGATAAAAGCCTGATATTAAAAATATTTTTGAGTGAGGGATTGATATTGGCTGTTACGGGAGCAGCTATTGGCTTGTGTTTGGCAACCATTATTTGTGCTCTGCAATCACAATTTAAGTTGATAAAACTTACAGGCAATTCTTTTCTTATAGATTATTTTCCCGTAAAACTTATTGCTACAGATTTTTTATTGGTTGCATCCACAGCATTGATTATTGCTTTTATTGCTGCATGGCTTCCTGCCCGTAAAGCAGCGAGGCAAGCTTTTGAGTTGAGGAGTTAATATTATTTGGTCATTAGTCAGTAAGTCAATGTGAAAATATGCAACTCTTAATGGAAATTAGTAATTAGAACAAAATGATCAATGACTCATTGACCCCATTGACCTTCACATTAAATTAAATTTTTAATAATCCCCTAATGTAACGGGCAACTGTGCATAAGCCACTTTTAACTGCTCATCATTTGGCGCAACACCATGCCATTCAAAATTGCCTTTCATAAAATCAATTCCATAACCCATTTCTGTCTTCATTAAAATTACAATAGGTTTACCTTTTCCAACAAATGACTTAGCATTATTCAGCCCTGCAATAACCTGATCCATTTCATTGCCATCCATTTCAAGTACGTGCCAGTTAAATGCTTCAAATTTTGCATGGAGGTTATCGAGGTTCATCACTTTTTTTGTTGGTCCGTCAATTTGCTGACCGTTCCAGTCTATGGTAGCAATCAGGTTATCTACTTTATGATGTGCCGCAAACATGATTGCTTCCCAGTTTTGTCCTTCATCCAATTCGCCATCTCCATGCAACGAAAAAACGATGTGGTCGTCATTATTTAGCTTTTTAGCCAACGCAGCCCCTATCGCTACACTCATTCCCTGTCCTAAGGAACCCGATGCTACCCTTACACCTGGTAATCCCTCATGGGTAGTGGGATGCCCCTGCAGGCGTGAGTTTATTTTTCTAAAAGTTTTGAGCTCTTCTAAAGGAAAGTATCCTGCCCTTGCCAATGTACTATACCATACCGGAGAAATATGTCCGTTTGATAAAAAGAAAATATCCTCTCCTATGCCATCCATATCAAAGCCTGTCTGTCTATCCATTATTTCAAAATATAATGCAGTAAAAAATTCAGTACATCCTAAGGATCCTCCTGGATGGCCACTTTGTGCATCATATACCATCCTTATAATGTCTCTCCTTACCTGTGAGGTTATTGCTTTTAGATCGTTCATTTAAAAAACTTTTTTATATGAAAGCGAACCTACATTAAAAGCTGTAATAGGACAAATTCATTTTTTTCGGCATATAAATTGAATATTATGGTAAGATTCGTTTTTTTGTTATTCTTGGTTTATTTTTACAGAGTAAGTATATTGAACTTAAGGCGGTATATATAAAGTTTTAATAACTAATGCAACTTTTGTTATAGTATTTAACACTATACAAGTTTATTGTTAATCTAAACACGCAAGCAGCATATTCTCTTTAGGATGGGTCTAATGCAGCAAGGTTTCAATATAAACTTAATTTATTTGCATATTATAATAATGAGGCATGGATAATATTTTACTAAGTTCAGCATTAGCGTTTCTTATCACCTTTTTTGCCATTCCACCTATAATTAAGGTGGCAAAAGATAAAAAGTTATTTGATGAGCCGGATGAACGCAAGGTTCATAAATCAGTAGTTCCAACCCTTGGCGGACTTGGTATTTTTGCCGGATTTATTATCGCCACATTGATGGGAGTACCTGATACTACTACAAATGAATTGCAATACTTCCTGGCAGCGGCCATGGTTATTTTCTTCCTTGGCATTAAAGACGACATCCTGGTTTTATCTGCTACTAAAAAATTTATAGGGCAATTAATAGCAGCAGGTATCATTATTAAATTTGGTGGTATTAGAATAGACAATTTATATGGATTTTTAAACCTCTATCAAATACCACAAATTGCCAGTTATATACTTACCATTTTTACTATTATAGTTATTACCAACTCTTTTAATTTAATTGATGGGGTAGATGGCTTAGCCGGCAGTCTTGGATTACTGACCTCTGTTTTATTTGGTATTTACTTTTTTATTACGGGTGAATTAATGTATTCAGTAATGGCACTATCATTGGCAGGCAGCCTTATTGCTTTTCTTATTTATAACTTTTCTCCAGCCAAAATATTTATGGGTGACACAGGATCTTTATTAATTGGATTATTGAATTCAATCTTTGCAATTAAATTTATGACGATAGCTTCTAATCCTGAGGCTAATTTACCATTATTGTCGGCTCCGGCTATTGCTTTTGCCATTTTAATAATTCCTTTAATTGATACACTTAGAGTATTTAGTTTACGTATTTTCAAAAGACGCTCACCCTTTAGCCCCGATAGAAATCATATTCACCATTTTTTACTCGACTTTGGCCTCTCCCAAAAAATGATTACACTAATTTGCGTTACTACCAATATTATTTTCATTGGCCTGGCATATATTCTGAGGGCACAGGGAACCACAATAGTGATTGCTGCATTAGGTGCTACTGCCCTAATATTAGTATCAATCATTTATTATAGCCGACCCAGATCAAAATTTGCTGCTACAGAAGTAAGGGAACATGAAGCCGGCATTCTTAAATCTCATAAAATTCTTGCGGTTGCAAACGAACCTGTTGAACAGAACTAAGCTATTGGTTTAACTTTATCAGCCTCTTTGTATTAAATTTGTAACCGTTTACAACTTTGTATGTAATCGGGTGGTTATTCATTATTTCGCTTATTTATTTAAATATATGACAGACGATCTTTCATTTATATTAGAAGAGGGTAAAGAATCTATGACGAAGGCAATTAACCATCTGGAGGCAGAGTTGGTTAAAATTCGGGCAGGTAAAGCAAATCCAACTATGCTTGATGGTATTTTTGTGGATTACTATGGTAATACCACCCCTATAAACCAGGTGGGAAATATAAGTGCTATGGATGCAAGAACAATTTCTATTCAGCCCTGGGAAAAAAATATGCTTCAACCTATTGAAAGAGCAATTATAGCAGCCAATATTGGTATCAATCCTCAAAATGATGGAAATATTATCCGTCTTTTTTTACCTCCTTTAACTGAAGAAAGACGAAGGGAAATGGTAAAACGCAGTAATGCAGAAGGCGAAAAGGCGAAAGTTGCGGTGCGAAGTATTCGTCGTGAAGCCATTGAACAAATTAAAAAGCTGGAGAAAGAAGGGCTTAGTGAAGACGAGTCACAGGATGCTGAAACAGAGATACAGGAAATCACAGATAAATTTATATCTCTGGTGGAAAAACATTTAACAGCTAAAGAAAAAGAGATAATGTCAGTATAAACTTAATGTATGCTGAAAGAACAATTTCTAATATTAATCTCTACCCCACTGTATTTTTTAATAATAGGAGTTGAAATATTGCTTAGCCATATTCACTTAAAAAAATATTATAAGCTAAAGGATAGTTTAATGAATGTTTACCTCTGTGTGGTAAATGGAGGTATTGATCTTTTATTCAGGGCTGTGTATCTGGTGATCCTGCTTTGGTTTTTCAATTTTAGTTTTGTTGATCTTTCTTTTAATCCTGTTATATACTGGGGATTGCTATTTATACTTGAAGATCTGCTGTTTTATATTGAACATAGGGTTGACCATTATTGCAGGCTTTTTTGGGCTGTTCATGTAACTCATCACTCTTCAGAAGAATTCAATTTAACTACAGGCTTCCGCTCTTCAGTATTACAGCCTATGTATCGGTTTATATATTTTATACCATTGGCGCTTTTAGGTTTTAAGCCCGTAGATATTGTATTTATGTATTCGCTTACGCAGATTTATGGCATATTAGTACATACAAAGTATATTAATAAAATGCCCGGATGGTTCGAAGCAATATTTGTAAGTCCATCCCACCACCGTGTACATCATGCAAGTAATATCCGGTACCTTGATAAAAACATGGGAATGGTTCTGATAATATGGGATCGCTTATTTGGAACTTTTCAGGAGGAAGTAAGAGAAGACCCCATTAAGTACGGACTTTCAAAACCACTTAATAATCCATACCATCCTGCCAAAATTATTTTTCATGAATGGAAAGATATGGGGCAGGATTTGAAAAAAGCTACCTCTCTCTTAACCAAAATAAAATATTTAGTGATGCCTCCCGGCTGGAGTCATGATGGAAGTACAAAAACAGCAAAGCAGCTTAGAAGGGAGTTAGATGTTTCAAAAGCTTAATAAGTTTAGGAAGTTTATCTACACCCACTCCCACATAAATCTTTTATATTACTTTTATTGGATATTTAATTAACTTTTGAAAACTCTTGAAACTTATGGAACCTTTTAAACCCAAACCGCATGGTAGATATTTATCTTGATAAAATAAGCACCAAAGCAGAGAAAGATCTGGATAAGAAAACAACAAAAGAAAAAACAATTAAGATTCTTGAAGAGATAAATGAGTTGCAAAATCTTTTATATGCAGAAAACAAGCACTCCCTTTTGGTTATTTTACAAGGAATGGATGCCAGCGGAAAGGATGGCGTAATAAGAAATATTTTTGGCCACCTAAATCCGCAGGGTGTCACCGTAAAAAGCTACAAAGCTCCCACAGATGAGGAATTAAGTCATGATTTTTTGTGGAGGATTCACCACCATGCTCCTGCAAAAGGAATGATACAGATTTTTAACCGAAGCCATTACGAGGATATTTTAATAACCCGTGTACGTAAATGGTGTGATGACGAAACCGCTAAAAAAAGGATGAAGGCAATCAACGATTGGGAAGAATTGTTAACGCAACATAACCATACACACATTCTTAAATTTTATTTACATATTTCACATGAAGAACAGCTTGAAAGGCTGGAAGAAAGGAAAACCAATCCGGCAAAAATGTGGAAATACAATGAGAATGATTATAAAGAAAGAGAATTATGGGGTGAGTATAAGAAAATGTATGAAGATGCTTTTGCCAATTGCAATCAACCTCCATGGACTATTATACCCAGTGATCAAAACTGGTACAAGGAGCACTTAATAGCAAGTAAGTTGTACGATACATTAAAAAACCTTGAAATGAAATTTCCGGAGATGAAATCTAAACAAAGTATGTAATAAACAATTCTATAATAATTAAAACTTATAACTATGGGCTTCATTAAAGAATTTAAACTGTTTGTAATGAAAGGCAACATGCTGGAATTAGCTATCGCATTAGTAATGGGTGTTGCCTTCGGGAAAATTATCACTTCATTGGTAGATAATATTATAATGCCCTTCATAGGCTCTTTAATCGGGAGTAATTTTGCCACTTTAACAACAAATGTTAACGGGGTTGACATAAAATATGGCTTGTTTATACAGGCTATGGTTGATTTTTTAATTATTGCATTTATTATTTTTTTAGTGATAAAGGCAATGAATAAACTTAAGAAAAGAGAAGCTATAGTTGCAGAAGTTTCCTCTACCGATAAATTATTAATAGAAATAAGAGATTCTTTGGTAATCAGAAAGCAGCAAGACATGAATCGTGAATCGTGAAACGTCAAACGTGAAAGGTGTAAGGGAACCGTAATATTTCACGTTTCACCTCTCTCACTGCTGATAGCTATCGGGATCATGACTTATATAAAAACTAACTTTTACTTGTGAATACGGAATCTTACCAAATAAAATTACCCCAATTCGAAGGCCCGTTCGACCTGCTTTTATTTTTTATTGAAAGGGATGAGCTGGATATTTATAATATTCCCATAACAAAAATAACAAACGAGTTTTTAGATTTTATTCGTAAAAGCGAGGCCTTAAATGTAGATCTTGGAAGTGAATTTATTTTATTCATCAGTACATTAATGCGTATTAAGGCAAAAATGCTTTTGCCCAGGAAAGAGATTGATGCGGAAGGAAATGAAATAGATCCACGGCAGGAGTTGATAGATAAAATACTTGAATATAAAAAATTTAAACAGGCGGCTACTGAAATGCAACAGATGGAAGCTTTACGTATGATGATGGTGAAGAGAGGTAACCTTGCGGATGAACTTGCCAGGATTGGTGAAGAAGCCGGTGAAGGCACCGAAATACAAACGGTTACATTATTTAAGCTAATGAGGGCTTTTGAGAGAGTAGCACAACGGCTTCATGAAAAAAGGCATCAGCCTGTACACACCGTGATGCAGTACAATTATACCATGGAAGGCAGCCGTGAGTACATGCTTGAGTTAATTAAAAGAGAGCGCTCCATTTCTTTTGAAAAAATATTTGAAGTTTGTGAAAACCGCATTCATGCAATCTTTCTTTTTTTAAATATGCTGGAACTGATACAGGCAAAATATTTTTTTATACTAACAGGGGAGGGAAGAAATAATTTTATTGTGGAGTATAATGAGAACAGGGAGGAAATTGATACCCCGGAAGAAGCAATTGCATAAACTATAATGGAATATTATAAAAGATTAAGTCTAAAATCTATATCCCAAACTAAATCCCAATCCTCTCAAGCCTCCCCATGGTCCTTTTGCAACAACGCTGGCGCCGGTACTGCTAACAGAATATGATCTGATTGTTTTTAACGGGGCATCATTTTTCAGATCTTCTAATTGCCTTCTTAATTCATCCTGTTCAACCTGTGATAATGTGCCGGAAAAATTAAGCTCTCCATCTGCAGAACCATAATTTGGGCCAAATATCCACCAATCCAGGCTCATGTTTTTACCAATTTTAAACTGTGCACCTATTTGTAAGCCCCCTGTAAATGCATCAAGTTTGCCATCAAAAATTCCTGTTTTAGTATCATTACTGTAACTGATGGGAAGATTTATTTTATAATTTGCATATGATATAAATGGCCCGATATAAAATCCATGAAGAGCACCTTTTTTACCGACATAATATCTGAATTGCGGAACAACGCCAAAACTGCCAAGCTTGAACTGCTCATACTTAACATCTGAATTATCAGTTATATTCTTAAAAATATTTTGAAATGGCAATATTCCAAAGGGAATAAAATGAACATTAACCGCCAATGAAGTGCGTTTTGCAAGAGCTCTTTCATATTCCAATGAAATATTTTTAAATAACAATGCAGGTAAATTTATCTTAACAATATTCTTTTTATCTGGAGTTGCCACATCCTGTTGTTGGGCATAAGCTATGTTACTAATAAAGCACAGATAAATTAAAGTTGCTTTGATCGTCTTATTCATCGGGTTAGTTTTTTAAATAGAATGATTTTTAATTTCTAATTATTTTGCAATCATGGTAACTTAAACCAATTCAGTAAACTAAGTAACCCATTGCAACTTTTGTGTCTCCAATGTATTTACAAATGGAACATTTTCTTCCTGCGCTTTGTTCCATTGCTTTTTTAATTCATAATACCATCTGGCCTGTGTATCAGGATCCCCAACCAACATAAGTTTTGGATCAGTTTCTAATCCTTTTTTTAATTTATTGAATATTCCAACATCCTGGCCGATAAAAGTTTTGCCCAATGTTTTTAATGGCAGCCAAAAAATATTTGCCACAGCAAGTGTTGTATAAAAAAAATGATTTAACTCAGTTTCATTTTCATTGAGGGGAGTTAGCGTGGTAATGGAGACCACTTCATTCTTTTCTCCTATTTTTATATGCTCAATTCTTACACCGGGGATTTGAAAATCTATTTCCGTTGATTTTCCCCCTTTTAAAATTTTATACCCTTTTGAATTAGTAGAAGGTGCATGACGGCTCATTTTAAAACCCATTGGCGAGGGCTCAAAATATTTTTCTTTTATTCGTAAAGATTTTTTTGAGCGCCAAAACCACGACTGGTGAACAAAAGTAACATGGGCCGGATCAATTAATCCTATAACTGAATGATCAATATTACAGGGAAGGACAACTTTTTCAACATGTTTAAATTTTTTATTACTGTCTAGCAACAGGTCAGGCAATTTATTAACAGTAGTATTTTCACTTAATTTTTTATCAGAAATATAAACCCAGATAATGCCATTCACTTCTTTACACGGATAATTTCCGGTCTTTATTTTACCAACGTTTATATTATTCTCCGGAGCAAGAGCGGGAATTTCTGTACAGGTACCCTGGGTATCAAATTTCCATCCATGATAGCAGCATTGAATACATTTTCCATCAAACCACCCATACGATAAAGGCACTCCACGATGAGGACAATTATCTTTTAATGCAAAGGGGTCGCCTTTATCGTCTCTGCCAAAAACAATTTTTTCGCTTAATATTTCTTTTGATAATAATTTTTGTTTTTTAAGCTCGGCTCCATAAAAAGCAACATACCAAAGATTTTTAAGAAATAATCCGGCTTCAGCAGGCATAATATTTATTTCTTTCTTGGATCATCTGCAGGGTTTACATAATTAATCCCCCAGGGGCCCATTCCATGAAGCTGAATAATAGTACGCTTTTTTGTAAAAGCAAAATGCGTTTGTTTTACAGGCATTAAAGCAAAAGCACCTTCAGATAATTTAATTGCGGTAGCCTCATTAAACTGATCGCCTGTACCCATAAAAAATGCTCCCTTAATTACCGTAACATGCTCTATAGCAGGATGCCAATGTGGAGGAACCTTGTAATTTGCAGGCAATGATAATCGAATAGTAAAAAGCTCAGCCTTAGACATGTCCCCTTCAATATGAGCCATTTTAGCACCTGCAGGTAAAGAGGCAGGTCCATCTTTCCAAACAAGATCATTTGCATTTAAACGAACATGCGTACCTGAATTCATGGTATGATCCTGTGCTTTTAAATTTGCACATACGCTAATAATCAGCAGCAATAATGCGGATAACTTTTTCATACTTGTTGTTTAAAGTTTATAGAATGTGTTTACACTTTGCAAAGTACAAAAAAAATAAATATTCGTGGTAACTACTGCCGGCTTACTAATTTTTCCACATCAACTTTATGCCCGTCCGTACCGGCACTGGCGGACATTTCTCTTATTGCATCTGCTATATGATCGGCATCAATACCAACCTCATTATACAATTCTTTTGGTGAGCCATGCTCAATTATAGTATCCGGAATTCCCATGATCTTTACTTCTGCTTTATAATTATTGGCAGCCATAAATTCCAATACGGCAGAGCCAAATCCTCCCATAACTGTTCCGTCTTCTACCGTAATTATTTTATTGTATTTATTAAAAACCTCGTGAAGCAATTCCTCATCTATCGGTTTTGCAAAACGCATATCGTAATGTGCAGGATTAATTTTATCTGCTTTCACATCTCTTATTGCAGCCGCTGCAAAATTCCCGGGATGGCCGAAAGACAGGATGGCA
Organism: Chitinophagales bacterium 65-1; assembly: GCA_002050465.1. GTDB lineage: Bacteria > Bacteroidota > Bacteroidia > Chitinophagales > Chitinophagaceae > Ginsengibacter. The sequence continues at coordinate 30,613 of MWYX01000064.1, read as the reverse complement.
ATATCTTTTCCATCTTTTAATTTTCTTCCTTTGCCAATTTTAATTTCCCTCATTTCTGTTTTCCATTCTGCTTTTACCGCTTCGCCTCTTGGATACCGGATAACAAAAGGGTTCTTTATTTTTTCAAGCTGAGCGGTATACATCAGGTCTCTAAGTTCACTTTCGTTCATTGGTGCACTTACTATCATGTTTGGAATACAGCGCATATAAGCAATATCATAGCATCCATGGTGCGTTGGCCCATCCTCACCTACAAGCCCGGCCCTGTCTAAGCAAAATACTACGGGTAGGTTTTGAATGGCAACATCATGCACCACCTGGTCGTATGCCCGTTGCATAAATGATGAATAAATATTACAGAAAACTTTCATCCCCTGTGTTGCCAAACCGGCACTTAGGGTAACGGCATGTTGTTCGCAAATGCCTACATCAAATGCACGGTTAGGCATTTTCGCCATCATATATTTTAAAGAGCAGCCGCTTGGCATTGCCGGTGTAACTGCCAGTATCTTTTCATTCTTTTCTGCCAGCTCAATTATGGTATGTCCAAATACATCTTGATATTTTGGAGGCTGGGGAATATCAAATGTTTTTTTGTATATCTCTCCTGTTATCTTATCAAATAAGCCGGGGGCGTGCCAAATGGTTTGATCTTTTTCTGCCAGATCGTATCCTTTACCTTTCACTGTTTTGATGTGTAATAATTTGGGACCGCCAATATCTTTTAAGTCTTTTAAAGTATCAACCAACTTGGTGATGTTATGTCCGTCGATTGGTCCGAAGTATCTAAGCCTTAAAGCTTCAAACAGATTGCTACTCTTGCTAACCAACCCTTTTAAACTTGCTTCAAACTTTGAAGCCATATTACGGGAAAAGGTTGTACCAACAGGAAGTTTGCCTAAGAGCTTCCAAAAATCGTCTCTTATTTTATTATAGGTATGAGAGGTTGTAATATCAGTTAAGTATTCTTTTAAGGCACCCACATTGGGGTCAATGCTCATGCAATTATCATTTAAGATAATAAGGAGGTTGCTGTTTTCAATGCCTGCATGGTTCATTCCTTCAAATGCTAAACCGGCTGTCATAGCGCCATCACCAATTATTGCAACATGCTGGCGGTCAGTTTCTCCTTTATAGTGAGAAGCCATGGCCATACCCAACGCTGCAGAAATTGATGTGGATGAATGCCCTACACCAAAAGTATCGTACTCACTTTCAGTACGTTTAGGAAAACCACTCAAACCTTTATATTTTCTGTTAGTTGCAAAATTATCCCTGCGGCCGGTAAGAATTTTATGTCCATATGCCTGGTGACCAACATCCCAAACCAATTGGTCATAAGGAGTGTCATATACATAATGCAGGGCAACTGTTAATTCTACAACACCCAGGCTTGCTCCAAAATGGCCTCCATAAACACTTACCACATCAATAATATATTGACGAAGCTCATCGCACAGCTTTGGAAGCTGGTTACGTTTAAGCTTTTTAAGATCAGCGGGTGAATTTATTGTTTTGAGAAGAGGGCCGGGAGAGATATCCATTAATTTAATATATTATGTAAAAATAATGAAAACCCTCTAAATCTCCCTAAAGGGAGACTTTGGTAGTGATTTTAAATTCGAAGCATAATTTCATCTCCGGAATATAGACTACAAAACAACAAACTATAAGCTCTCTGCATACTCCATCATATTTAGTATCAAATCAGGATCAGGACAATTATCCAAAAATTTTTTGCTATCGCTGAATTTACATACCCCTGGATAATCCCCTTTATATTCTTCCATATCTTTTATTATTTGAAAGTGTAAATGCGGGGGCCAGCTACCATTTTCCTGCGGGTTACCATAATGCCCTATTACCTGTCCACGAATAATATACTGAGCTTCGGTTACTCTGGCAATATCATCCAGGCTAAGGTGGCCGTATAAAGTATAAAATGTTATAGTATCCAATTGATGAAGAAGAATAATGGTAGCTCCATAATCACCAAAGTTATTATTGTAACCATAACTATGTACCATACCGCCCAGGGGAGCATACACTTTTGTGCCCGCTTCTCCCCAAATATCTATCCCTAAATGTAATCGCCGGGGTTCATCGCTGAAATTTATTCCATTAAAAACTTCACTTCTTTCGTATAAATGCCTTAATTCATTATAGCCCCCTATCCCATATTTAGCTTTTTTATCTTTTAATTTTTTTAGAATATATGCAGAGAAATTTTCGGTGTTTGTAAGATCAATACCAGTTAGCTCTTGATTCTGATCTGTAAAACTAAAATGTATTAATTTTTCTTTTGCAGAATTAAAATCCACTACCTTATGAAAGGTATGAGAATGTGCTATCAACCGCTCATGTAATATATTTCCGTAAACGCTCATTGCATAAGGTTTGTTAATATATTGCAAGTTCATCATTTCTTTCCATTCCATGTTTTTTGGTTTACACAATAACATCTGTGAAAGGAAAGGAATGCAAAAAATAACGATGCAACATTTTTACCGACAAAAAGAATAAATATCTGCGCACACATCATAGGTCCAACTCATACAAATAACATTTTTTATACTTTTTTCTCTTTATTTTTAAACGTAAAACATTCAAATAATGAATAAATTTTTATTAGCCTGCTTCCTGTCAACTTTCGCAATTTCAGCAACTGCACAAATTAAAAAAGATACGGTAGTTGTACTGGTAAAACCAACCACCGAGGTTAAACCTACACTCGATACTGCAAGAGTGAAAAAAGTATCACTTGCAGAAAAAACAAAAAGCAGTAAAAAATATCCAGGACTGTTTGCCATTTACCAGGATACCGTAACCGGTTCCTTACAAATGTTTGTAAAGAAAAATCAATTGGGTAAAGAGTTTATCTACCAGAGTTTCTCTATCAGTGGCCCTACAAGTTTAAGGTTGAACCAGAGCATGCACCGGAGTACAGAGGTGTTTAAAATTGTAAAAGCATTTGACAAGCTCGAATTTCAGGTAGTAAATACAAGATTTTATTATGATTCTGCTAATCCTGTAAGCAGAACAGCAGGAGTAGATATTGCTGAAGCTGTTTTACTGGCAGAAAAATATACTGTAGATGATGCAGAAGGTTATATGGTAAGTGTTGACGGATTATTTCTTTCAGATAAGATGGACCCGGTAAAGCCATTAACTCCAATTGGTGCACCACCATCACTTTTCTTTAACCTTGGCACGCTTAATCCTTCAAAGTCGAAGTATAATGTAATTCGTTCATTCCCTGGAAATATAGATGTTCAGGTGGATCTTGCGTACGATAATCCTGCACCTTATAATAGGGGTAGTGCTGATATAACAGATGCCCGGTATGTACGGGTAAGAATACAACACAGCTTTATAGAAATGCCCAAAAATAATTTTCGCCCACGACTGGATGATCCACGTGTTGGCTATTTTACTGTGCAGAAAGAAAATTTAACTACAATAGATCCCATCCGGTCCAGAGATGTAATAAACCGGTGGCACCTGGTAAAAAAAGATTCTTCAGCAGCCCTAAGTGAACCAGTGGAACCAATTGTTTGGTGGATAGAAAATACAACCCCTTACGAATACCGGCAGATCATTAAGGAAGCAGGAGAAAAATGGAATGAGGCGTTTGAAAAAGCTGGATTTAAAAATGCTGTAATAATGAAGCAGATGCCAGATAACGCTGATTGGGATCCAAGTGATCTCAGGTATAATGTTATCAGGTGGGTTTCTTCTTCCATTCCTAACTATGGTGCTATTGGCCCAAGCCATGTTAATCCCCAAACAGGCCAAATACTGGGTTCGGATATAACTATAGAGTGGTTTAGCGGAAATGCCACGCCAATTTTTGAGGAATTTTACAATTCGCCATCTGCACCGTTTTATATACCCGGAAGGGAAGGTACTCATGTGTGCTGTAGGCTGACTTCGGAATTAAAAGCAAAGTTTACAACGGGACTTACGGCCTTAGAAGCTGCAGGAGCCCCGGAAGCGGAAGTAAAAAAAATGCACAAACAGTTTTTAACTTACCTGATCTTGCATGAAATGGGCCATACGCTTGGCCTTAACCACAACATGATGGCAAGCCAGATGTTATCGCCTGCTGAATTAAATAATACAGCTATAACACAAAAGAAAGGGTTGATAGGCAGCGTAATGGATTATCCGGCAATTAATGTAAGTATAGACAGAAGTAAGCAGGGAGATTATTATACCACTAAACCCGGCCCTTATGATCTTTGGGCAATTGAATTTGGCTATACTCCAGTACCGGCGGAACAAGAAGAGGCTTTTCGTAAAAAAATACTGAGCCGTAGTACTGAACACGATCTTGCATTTGGTAATGACGCTGATGATATGCGTTCGCCCGGTAGCGGAATTGATCCACGTGTTAATGTGGGTGATATGAGCAGTGATGCACTTGGATATGCCGAAGATCGTTTTACTCTGCTAAATAACCTTGTTCCAAAGCTGAAAGATAGATATAGTAAAGACGGCAAGAGCTATGCAGAATTAAGATCGAGGTATGGACTTTTAAACAATCAAAGGTTAGATATGATCAATGCTGTTAGCCGTTATGTTGGCGGCGTTTATATTGACAGGAGCTTTGTGGGTCAGGGTACCAAAAATAAGCCTTATACACCTGTACCAATAGTCACGCAAAAAAGAGCAATGGCTGTATTAAATAAAAATGTTTTCTCTCCAAATGCATTTGCCAGTGATGCTTATTTATTGCCTTATTTGCAAACCCAGAGGAGAGGCTTTAATTTCTTTTCAAGTACTGAAGACCCGAAGTTGAGCAGTATATACAACGTACTTGCTACTGCTTCATTAAATCATATTCTGCATCCTGTAACTATGCAACGCATAACTAACAGCCGGATGTATGGTAATCAATATAGCCTTGCTGATGTAATGAATGATCTGAACAAAGGTATTTTTGATGCTGATATTAACAGCAGTGTAAATACCTACAGGCAATATCTGCAAACAGCCTATGTAAAACAACTGGCTCAGATTGCCCATATACAATCACCCGTAGATGATTTATCAAAGGCTGCTGCACGTTATACATTAAAAAAATTAAAGACAAGGCTTGCAACTGCTGCGTCAACTAACGAAGAAACAAAAGCACACAGGAGTAATCTGGTATTTCTTATTGATGATGTATTGACGGTGAAGTAAGTTTACATAATACTAATGATAAAAAAGCCCCGAAAAATCCGGGGCTTTTTTTATATAACCACATTTACCATCTTATTTTTTACATAAATAATTTTCTTTGGCGCTTTACTATCAATCCATTTTTTTATTACCTCATTATTAAGAACAATATTTTCAACTTCTTCCTGAGAAGCATTTAATGCTATATTAATAGTAGTACGCAATTTACCATTTATTGAAATGGGATATTCTTTTGTGGACTCAATTAAATATTTTGATTCAAACTTTGGAAACGGAGCATCCAGGATGCTTTCTTTATTTCCTAATTGATTCCACAATTCTTCTGTAATATGCGGAGCATAAGGCGTTAATAAGATCAGGAGTGGTTCTAAAATTTCTTTTTTATGGCATTTTAGATCATGCAGTTCATTTACACAAACCATAAATGCACTTACTGCCGTGTTATATGAAAATCTTTCTGTGTCTTCTTCAATTTTTTTAATGGTTTTATGCAGTACTTTTAATTCGGCATCGGTGGCTTTGTCTTCAGTCCAGACTTTACCTTTTTGCTCATCAAAAAATAAACGCCATAATTTTTTTAAAAAGCGGTGAACACCTTCAATTCCTTTGGTATCCCATGGCTTGCTTGCTTCAACCGGCCCCAAGAACATTTCATACATCCGGAAGGTATCGGCGCCGTATTTTTCTATTAATACATCAGGGTTAACCGTGTTGTATTTTGATTTTGACATTTTTTCTGTTTCTACACCACAGATGTATTTTCCATCTTCTAAAATAAATGTTGCATTTGCATATTCTCCGTTTTTCCATTTCCTAAATGCATCAATGTCTAATTCAACTCCATCAACAAGATTTACATCAACATGAAGTTCAGCAATTTGCCAAGTAATATTTTTACTTTCTGAATGGATTCCTAAAGCTTGGTTTATCAAAATTCTTGATTCATCAGAAGGCAATTTTTCTTTAATTTTTTTTGAAAGAAAAAGTTGATGTCCTTCCGATAAATCTTTAATCAAATCAAGTTTGTAATAATCTAATCTATATACAAATCTGCTGCTTCCCTGTATCATTCCTTGATTCACCAACTTTCTAAATGGTTCATCAAAATTTATATACCCTAAATCAAATAAAACTTTTGTCCACATGCGGCTGTAGAGTAAATGCCCGACTGCATGCTCCGTTCCGCCAACATACACATCCACTTGGTTCCAGTAATCTGTTGCTTTTTTATCAGCAAATGCTTTATCATTATCCGAATCCATATATCTTAAAAAATACCACGATGAACCTGCATAGCCGGGCATTGTATTTGTTTCTCTTGTTGAGCCATCATTTAAATTAACCCAGTCAGTAATATTAGCCAATGGTCCTTCTCCTTCCGGACCGGGTTTGTAATTTTCCACATGCGGTAATTCAACCGGTAATTCTTTTTCATCAACAGGATAAGCAATACCACCCTTATAAAATATAGGAAACGGTTCACCCCAATATCGCTGGCGGCTGAAACCTGCATCTCTCATCTTATAATTTATTTTTCTTTTACCTATTCCAAGTTCTTCCAATTTATTATTTACTACAGAAATAGCATCTTTCATTAACATCCCATTTAAAAAATCCGAATTGGTAAGAATAGCATCTTTAGTGGGATTGGCTTCTTCACCGTTAAAATGTTCACCAATTATATTTGTGATGAGAATATTAAAATGCTTTGCAAAATTAAAATCACGCTGATCACCGCAAGGCACAGCCATGATTGCTCCTGTACCATAGCCAGCTAATACATATTCAGATATCCAGATCGGGATCTCTTTTCCATTAAAAGGGTTTACTGCATAAGCGCCGGTAAAGGCACCCGTTATTTGTTTTACTTCTGCTAGCCTCTCTCTTTCGCTACGGCTTTTTGCATAATCAAGATATTTTTCAATTTCTTCTTTTTGTTCAGAGGTTGTTATTTGTTGCACCAATTCATGTTCTGGCGCAAGTACCATAAAGTCAACGCCGAAGATGGTATCTGGTCGGGTAGTGTAAACGCCAAGCCTTGAGCTGTGAGCCCTGAGCTGTGAGCTGTGTCTTTGCTCATGGCTATTAGCTCGAAGCTCGAAGCTGATCTCAGCTCCCTCACTCTTCCCGATCCAGTTCCTTTGCATTTCTTTCATTGCATCACTGAATTCCACTGTTTCCAAACCTTGCAACAATCTTTCGGCATAGTCGGTTATCCGTAAATACCATTGATGCATTTTCTTTTTTACAACCGGATGCCCGCCACGTTCACTTACTCCATTGATCACTTCATCATTAGCTAAAACTGTTCCCAGTGCCTCACACCAGTTCACTTCACCATAAGCTAAGTATGCCAACCGACGCTTCATTAATATATCTTCTTTCTCTTTTTCTGAATATGCATACCATTGTTCAGGAGTAAAATCTTTATTTCCTTTAGTGGCATATTTATTTATGAGTTTTGATATTGGTAATGCTTTCTTTTCTGTGTTACAGAAATAACTATTGAACAATTGCAGAAATATCCATTGAGTCCATTTATAATATTTCGGATCGCTGGTTCGTATCTCCCTGCTCCAGTCAAAAGAAAAACCAATATTATCCAGTTGCTCACGAAAAGTATTTATATTATTTTCTGTAGTAACTGCAGGATGTTGTCCCGTTTCCAAAGCATATTGTTCTGCAGGTAATCCAAAACTGTCATAACCCATAGGATGCAGTACATTAAACCCTTTCAGGCGCTTATACCTTGCATAAATATCACTGGCAATATATCCAAGGGGGTGACCCACATGTAAGCCTGCTCCACTGGGATAAGGAAACATATCCAGCACATAGCATTTAGGTTTGGAAGAATGATTCCTTACTTTATAAGCATCCGCTTCTTTCCATCTTTGCTGCCATTTCTTTTCTATATGTCTGAAATTATATTCCATACTGTTCCATAATGGTATGCGGTACAAGTGAGTGATCCTTCGTCAAGCTCTGGATAAACTTCACGATGATGCTATGAAAAACAAATGCGGGCTACCAAAAAAAATTTGTGAAAGAAATGTTATTCAACTTTCTTAAATCACCAATCACTGGATTAACTAAAATATATTAGCAATACAATGTAACCACAAAAATACTAAACGTCTGTAAAAACAATTATTTTTGCCGGCACCTTACATAATCATAATCGTAAACTAATGGCTCAATTTGGTAAAGCATCTGCAAAGCGTGGAAAACCATCTTACATATATGCAATAATAGGAGTAGCGCTGGTTTTATTTTTATTTGGCATTGTAGGTTGGATATTTTTAAATATCCGCAAAACAGGAGAATATTTTAAAGAGAGCATCCAGGTACATGCATGGATTGAAAGAACGGCAACAAAAAAACAAATTGATACTGTAAAAAATTATATAAGTTCCCTGCCTTACGCAAAAGATGTTGAATATGTTACAAGAGAAAAGGCTGTAGAAAAATGGAATGCGCAAAATGATACCACCTGGAGAAAATTTTTAGACAATAATCCACTTCCTGAAAGCATAGACTTTTTTGTAAAGGCTGACTATATGCAACAGGATAGCCTTGCCAATCTTGGTAATTATCTAACAAATAATTATCAGAATGTTATTTCAGAATTTCAATATCCTACTGATACAGTTACCTATGTGAGTAAATTTGTAAAAACGGCTGCAATATGGATTCTTATTATCGCAATTATACTTTCTATCCTTGTAATTATTTCTATTGATAATACCATACGGCTTGCAATGTATAGCAACCGGTTCTTAATAAAAACCATGCAAATGGTAGGTGCAACAAGAAGTTTTATTGCACGGCCATTAAATATAAGAGCAATCATCAATGGATTGATAGCGGCAGGAATTGCTATTGTACTTATGATTGCTTTTATTGCTGTAGCAGAAAAACTTGTGCCTTACTTTAAGGTACTTCATGATAACAGTAGCATGCTTTTTCTATTTATGGTTATGGTAGTATTAGGATTACTGATCTCACTGTTCAGTACGCATCGCTCTGTTCTCAAATATTTAAAAATGAAACTGGATGATCTTTATTAATATTGAAATATAAATTATGGCAAATACAAAAACCCAAAATAAAAAAACTGCGATGCCCGTAACCACTAAAGAAAAAGCAGTTACTCAGTCACCATCCGCACAATTATTTGGCAGAGAGAATTACAAGTGGATGCTTATAGGCCTTGTGGTAATGGCCATTGGATTTTTTTTGATGGCAGGTGGTAAAAGCAGTGATCCCAATGTTTTTCAGGATAAGGACGTGTATAGTACAACCCGGATCACTATTGCCCCTATATTAATTATTGCCGGCCTTATTATTGAAATATTTGCTATAATGAAGAAGCCTGAATAATTTTTTTTAAGATAATATGTTTGGCGATGATTTATTCATCGCCTTTTTTTATGTTGCACATTCAATCACTTAGATGACCATTACTGAATCAATCATTATAGCTATTGTTGAAGGAATAACGGAATTTATTCCCATTTCTTCCACCGGTCATATGATCATTGCTGAAAAATTATTACAAACGCATGATGATGCATTTACCAAGGTTTTTACAGTTGCAATACAGTTAGGAGCAATTTTAGCTGTTGTAGTTCTTTATTATAAAAAGTTTTTTAATTTCTCTCAATGGAAATTTTATGCAAAGCTTGCTGTAGCGGTATTACCCGCATTAATAATTGGTTTTTTATTTTCAAAAAAAATTGATGCATTGCTTGATAGCTCTTTAACTGTTGCAATAGCAATGCTTGCGGGGGGAATTATTTTGATATTTATCGATAAAGCTTATAAACGGCCTCATATCCATAATGAAAATGAAATATCCTTTGTAAATGCCTTTATTATCGGCATATGGCAATGCCTTGCCATGATACCGGGTATTAGCAGAAGTGCCGCATCAATAATTGGCGGTATGCAGCAAAAGCTTACCAGGAATGCAGCTGCAGAATTCTCATTTTTTTTAGCAGTGCCTACCATGCTTGCTGCTACGGTGTATAAATTATACATGCATAGTAAAGAAAACGGATCATTTACTTCAGACGAAATAAAATTATTGAGCATTGGAAATATTGTAGCTTTTGTTGTTGCACTGCTGGCTATAAAATTTTTTATTACATTTTTACAGAAGTATGGCTTTAGGGTGTGGGGGGTCTATCGAATAATTGTGGGTATAGTACTGTTGATATTAATTTATTCAGGATGGCTAAAATCTTAAAGCTGTATAATAAGCTGGATTAATAATAGTGATAATTTTTTCGCTATTTTCAATATTCATTTAACCAACAATGCAAACTGCTCCAAAAAATGTTATAAGAGGATGGACCATGTACGACTGGGCAAACAGTGCGTATTCACTCGTTATAGTTTCAGCGATATTTCCGGCATATTATTCTGCTATTGCACCTGCAAAGGTTGATTTTATAGGGCGGACTTTTGACCGGGCTGCTCTTGCATCGTACTCAATTTCATTTTCATTTTTGATAATTGCAATCCTTTCTCCTATTCTTTCTTCAATTGCTGATTATAAAGGAAATAAAAAGGCCTTTATGCAATTCTTTTGTTACCTCGGCTCCGCAGCCTGCATTGGATTAAGTTTTCTTACCAGAGATAATATTTCATTTGGTATTATTTGCTCCGTATTTGGCTCCATTGGTTTTTGCGGCAGCATTGTTTTTTATAATGCGTACTTACCGGAGATAGCTTCGGAAGAAGATCAGGACAGGATAAGTGCAAAAGGATTTGCAACAGGCTATGTTGGCAGCGTAATTCTAATGATCATTTGCCTCGCTGCCATTATGCTTAATGATGCAATGCATTGGGGATTAGGGGCCTGGCCTACCCGTTTATCTTTTCTGGCAGTAGGCTTGTGGTGGGCAGGCTTTGCACAGATAACATTTAAAAACCTTCCGCGGTCAATAGCATCTAAACAACGTCCTGAGAAAAATATTTTTGTAAACGGTTTTTATGAATTAAAAAAAGTATGGCAACAATTACGCGAATACCCGGTTACAAAAAGATTTTTAAGAAGTTTCTTTTTTTATAATATGGGGGTACAAACTGTAATGTATCTGTCGAGCTATTTTGCAGCAGAAGAGCTAAAGCTGGAAACTTCTCAATTAATTATTACTATTCTCATCATTCAACTGGTGGCAATAGCAGGTGCTACTATGTTTGCCAGATTATCAAAGCGAACAAATAATATTTTCACGTTGGGAGTAATTATCTGTGTCTGGATTGTTGTATGCATTTCAGCATTTGCAATTTCCAAACAGGCTAAAGTTTTAAAACCATTTACCGAAAAAATTACCGTATTAGAAAAACAAAGAGATGTTCCAAATATTTCCAGGGAAGAAATAAATAAACAAATTGGAATTGTAAGAGAGCAGATGAAACCGATCCAAACCCCTATCAGCTACGAGTTTTATATTGTTGCAACCATAGTAGGATTGGTGATGGGGGGAATTCAATCTATGTCACGCTCTACCTATTCAAAGCTCTTGCCACCTACTAAAGACACTGCATCATACTTTAGCTTTTATGATGTATGTGATAAAGTGGGGACAGTGATAGGAACATTATCTTTTGGTTATGTTGCTGAATTTTATGGCGGCATGGGAAATTCGGTTTTAGCGCTTATGATATTTTTTATCATCGGAGGTATTTTATTATTGTTTGTTGATCCAAAAAAGAAGACAGCTATAGCATGAAATTGTATTCAATAAATACAGGATATTTTAAACTTGATGGGGGTGCCATGTTTGGAGTTGTTCCAAAAAGCATGTGGCAAAAATTAAATCCGCCTGATGAAAATAATATGTGCAGCTGGGCCATGCGTTGTTTATTAATTGAAGATGGCGAACGATTGATTTTAGTTGATAACGGGATGGGAGATAAGCAGGATGAAAAATTTTTTGGTCATTATTATTTACACGGAGAGGATACCCTTGATGGATCACTGGAAAAAAATGGTTTTAGTAAAGATGATGTAACCGATGTTTTTCTTACTCACCTGCATTTTGATCATTGTGGCGGCTCCATTGAAAAAAAGGGAGACCTGCCTGCCGGACAGGCAGGTAAATTAGTTCCGGCTTTTAAAAATGCAACTTATTGGAGCAATGAAGTTCATTGGGAATGGGCTGCTAATCCAAATGACAGGGAGAAAGCCAGTTTTCTTAAAGAAAATATTTTGCCAATTGAACAGAGTGGTAAATTAAAATTCATTGAAGTAAAAGATGGTATTTCCTACTCAGAAAATATTGCGGTTCGGTTTATGAATGGTCATACTGAAGCAATGATGTTGCCCCAACTAAATTATAATGGAAAAACAATTGTTTATATGGCGGATTTGCTTCCATCAGTTGCACATATACCTGTGCCATACATTATGGCTTACGATACACAACCTTTACAAACATTACAGGAAAAAAAATCATTTCTAACGGAAGCCCATCAAAAAGATTACATTTTATTTTTTGAACACGATCCTTTAATTGAATGCTGTACCCTGCAATTAACAGAAAAGGGAATAAGAAGCAAAGACACTTTTTACCTTTCTGATATTTAATTACCTGGTGTTTATCAGCGAAGTAATCGGATATCTTAAATTTTTATATCCCATCATATCAACTTTTACGCTGCCTACAGAAATCGGAGATTCTACACGTAGTACTAACCGGTTAGCATCATCACTAACCCATACAACCATTCTCTCTCCGCCTTCAAACATGGTTCCCTTCACCAGCAATGGTTTAAGCTTTATGGAACGGAATTTCCCATACCTGGTTTTAATATTTTCTTTTCCCATATACCTGAGGTATAAATGATGTACCTCATCATCTAAAAACATATCAAAAGGTATTTTATCATTCACTTTATACTTACTAAAGTTTACATTTCTTGCATAATACATTGCGCTTACAACATCCTGGATACAATTGGGTATTTTATACACTCCTTTTGTACTTATTGCTGTACCTGCAGCATGATTAAAGGTTACATTATTATAAGTTTTATATCCTCCCTCGCTAACATCCCTGATAAATTTTAATGGTAGCATAGTAGCTGTATCAATATAACTCTCATAACGATCTCTTACTTTAAAAAAATTATCAAAGAACGAATATGACTTTCCAATGCCTATACAATGATACGCAGGGCGGCCATTAAATTTTTCAAGCCTTACAGAAAATGATGCTTCACCGGCGGCTATATACATCCCCATTGTAGTATAATATACTTTCATGGTAACCACCTCTGCAGGCCGGAATGCAGAATTTCTTACCCCGCAAAATTCATCTCCAGCCTTTAAAGAAAAAGCAGTAAGAATAATTAGGAGTGTTGCTATACTTTTCAATAAATGTCTCATCGTACTTCGTTGCTTCTGTCTTTAAAAAACTTTTTGCTTATAATAAAATAACTGCCGGCAAGTGCAGGAACAAAAAGATTGATAAACCAAATACCAAACGTAGTTCCCAGAATCCCTATTGTATTTGCACTATACAAACTTAAAAGTTCTACACTAAATTTTCCCCTTATACCAAGATCTGCTATTGCGAATGACGGAATAATAGCCATTACTAAATATAAAATAGAGATAAGCCAAAACCCTTGCTGCCACGTAACTTCAACCTGTAATACCTGAAGTAATAATATATATTGTATGACGAAAACGAGATACCGGAGTAAAGAGATAAACAATAACCTTAACAATAATTTGGGAGTAAATTCATCCAGCACACTTATGTACTGAATGTATTTAGAAAATGTAGGAACTTTTTCAAACAATCTAATTATCCATGATAACCGAAAAAGAAATAATAAAAGAATAACCGTAGCAAAAACTGATAACGATAATAAAACCTCTAACCAAAAAAATGAAAGACCCATGATAGTATTTCCATGGGTATGCTCTGTATTCAGGAGAAATATTAATCCAAAGCAACCCATTAAAACAGTAATTGTAAGCTGGCATATACTTCCTGCAATGGACAACGAAACTGATTTTAGTCTGTTTCCTTCTTTTACATACAAAACCCTTCCGCCATATTCGCCTATCCGGTTAGGTGTATTTAACGAAAGAGTTACTCCCGCTAATACTCCTTTAAATGCGGTAAAAAAATTTATTGGCTGAAGATTTATCATCAACACCTGCCATTTTTTGGCTTCCAGTCCCCAATTAATAAACGTTAGTATTATAACCAACCAGAATTTCCAGGCCTGTTCACCGAAAGGTGCCTGTTTAATTAAACTTACTGATTCGTAAAGTTGCGGCTGTATTTTTACCTGTTGATATAATGAGTAAAATAACCATACCCCAAGCAGTGGACCAAGCACATAGTTGAGGAATAATTTAATATTTTTGTTCATCCTGAACATGTGTTCAAAAATAATCTTCGCTTTGCATAAACCATCAAAAATCATTTTAGGTATTGATCCCGGTACATTGCTTATGGGCTTTGGAATAATAAAAGTAACAGGCAATACGGTTAACCTGATAGAAATGGATGTACTAAAGCTGTCTGCTAAAAAAGATACTTACGAAAGATTACGCTTGATTCATTATAAAGTTTGTGATCTGGTACAATTACATGCCCCTGATGAGCTGGCAATTGAAGCTCCTTTTTTTGGCAAAAACGTTCAGAGCATGCTTAAGCTGGGCAGGGCACAAGGGGTAGCGATAGCAGCAGCAATGCAATCCGGGTTACCTGTTACTGAATACTCCCCGAGAAAAATAAAACAATCAATTACGGGAAATGGCAATGCAGATAAACAACAGGTGATGAAAATGCTCCAGCGTATTTTAAGCTTTAGCGATGACCCAAAACATTTAGATGCTACCGATGCGTTGGCAGTAGCTGTTTGCCATCATTTCCAGGATAATGTTTTATTAAAGGGCTCAACAAAAAAAATGGCAGGATGGAAAGATTTTATTCTAAAAAACCCTGGGAGATTCAGATAATTATTCTACAAATATTTTAATATTTTTTGTTGGGCAGTCTTTAACTCTTCGGGTGAAGTTTTCCTTTTGGAACGGGTAAAATTAAGATCATCAGCATTATTAATAGGAACAAGGTGCATGTGTGCATGGGGTACTTCCAGGCCAATAACACTTATTCCACACCGATTACAATAAAATGCGCTTTCAATTGCTTTTGCAATAGGTTTAGAAAACAATAACATTTCTCTTAAATAATCATCGGGTACATCAAAAAAATTATCCACTTCAATTTTTGGTACCACTAATGTATGCCCGTTAACTAAGGGATACACATCTAAAAAAGCAAAAAAATTTTCATTTTCAGCAATTTTATAACAAGGAATTTCTCCGTTTATTATTTTAGAAAAAATGGTCATTTTTAAATATTTAAGGTTAGTAAAGCTAAAGAATAACAGAAATACGAAACCCCAAAGTTGAAGAATAATAAATACATATTTTATTGGCATATAATTTTCTCTTGATGAATTATTAATAATCTCAAAATTTTTTTATGACAGTTAATGAAAACAACGACCAGCAAGACAGATTTAAAAATACAAGTGACGAAGACCGGGATACACCAGGGGATAATGATACAAGTACAACCAGTACCGATGATGAGGGCGTGTTGGAAAATGACACTGACACTGATATAGATGATGATGATTTGGAAGATGAGGATCTTACGGAAGACATTAATGAAGAAGATGATGTTCTTGAGGACGATCTGGAAAATGTTGATGACGATTCAGCTTCAGACGAATCAGAGAGAACACGATAGAATATTAATTTACAATTCCGTAGAATTATTTCCTCAGGAAATAAATAAAACAGATGCAAAAAACTAATCCAAAAAAAACATTAAGACCATCACAAAAGCAGGAAAAGCCGGGTGAAGAAAACAGGATGATCCCTTTACCCGTTTTTGATAATCCTGCAGCAACAGGATCAGGGAAGCTTGCTAATAAAATTGCTTTTATTACTGGTGGCGACAGCGGGATTGGAAGAGCTGTTGCTGTGCTGTTTGCAAAAGAAGGCGCTGATGTGGTGATTGTTTATTTAAATGATGAAGAAAAGGACGCATCAGATACAAAATATGTTATAGAGCAACAATATAAAAGAAAATGTTTATTGATCGCAGCAGATATCAGCAAAGAAAGAGCATGTATAAATGCAGTGGCAAAAGCGATAAAACAATTTGGAAGAATTGATATTTTAGTCAACAACGCAGCTGTTCATTGGGAAAGCAAAAGCCTTGAAGAAATTTCAACAAAACAATTAGTAAAAACTTTTGAAACAAATATCTTTTCCTTCTTCTGGATAACAAAAGCAGCGTTACCCGATATGCCAAAAGGAAGTACAATTATTAATACAACTTCGGTTACAGCATACAGGGGCAGCAGCGATCTTATAGATTATGCATCAACAAAGGCAGCAATTGTAGGTTTTACAAGAAGCCTTGCACAAAATTTAATTGAGAAAGGTATCAGGGTGAATGCAGTTGCTCCCGGGCCCATATGGACACCACTGGTAGTCTCCACATTTGACGGAGACAAGGTTGCCAAACACGGCAGTGATGTACCGATGAAACGTGCCGGCGAGCCTGTTGAAGTGGCTCCGTCATTTTTATTCCTTGCATGTGATGATTCAAGTTATATTACAGGGCAGGTAATACATCCAAATGGCGGGGAAATCGTAAATGGTTAATAAAGCATATGACAACAGAAAGCGGAGAAGAAATTAAGATATCAAATAGAAAAATAAAAAGTATTGGCAGTGATCCTGAAAAAACAGCCAAAGCCATAAGCCTGGTATATGTGAATGATACCGAGCCCGGGATCACAAGAATTAAAAAAGGTGAAAAATTTGAATACTTTTTTAAAGACAAAAAAGTAGCAGATGATGAAGAATTGTTACGTATAAAGCATTTGGTTATTCCCCCAGCTTGGACAAATGTTTGGATATGCCCTAAAGAAAATGGCCATTTGCAGGTTACGGGTGTTGATGTAAAAGAAAGAAAACAATATAAATACCATTCGGATTGGAACAAGTTTAGAAATCAAACAAAGTTTTATCGTCTTTATGAATTCGGAAAGATATTACCCTCGATAAGATTGCGCCTGGAGAAAGACCTTGCTTTACCTACTCTTGGCGAGGAAAAAGTTTTAGCAGCTGTAGTAAGCCTGATGGAAAGAACCAACATACGGGTAGGTAATAATTTTTATGAAAAGCTGTATGGCTCGTATGGCTTAACAACACTAAAAGATAAGCATGTAAAAATTGAAGGAAATAACCTAAAGTTTACGTTTAAAGGAAAAAAAGGAGTTTCACATGACATCAGTATTAAAAACAATAAGCTTTCCAAAATTGTAAAACAATGCAGGGATATTCCGGGTAAAGAACTGTTTCAGTATTTTGATGAGAATGGAGGAAAACATTCAATTGATTCGGGAATGGTAAATGAATATATTAAAGAGATATGCGGGGGATGTGATTTTACGGCAAAAGATTTTAGAACATGGGCCGGAACTGTCCACGCTTTGCTTGCCTTAAATTCAATAGGATGCTGTGAAACCCAAACTGAAACAAAAAGAAAAATTGTAGAAGCACTTGATATGGTTGCAAAAGATCTGGGAAATACAAGAACTGTTTGTAAAAAGTATTATGTTCATCCGCTTATTTTATCATTATATGAAAGCAGAGAGCTGGAAAAATATACTGCAGAGCTGGATAAAATCGAAAAAAATGATAACAAAGCCGATCTTACACCTGAAGAGAAAGTGCTGATGAAAATTTTAGAAAAAGCCCCCTCCTGACTCCCCCGATAGGGAGAGTTGCTAACTTGCCTATCGTCGGGCAGACTCACCATGCGATCATTAATTTTGTGATTACATTTATAACACAACCATGCAAATAAAATTCGATGTTTAGTATTCAAAATAAATCAGAAAATGGTTTTGATAAGGTCGTATTAAAAGATGAAGGAAATGGAACTTTTGCAGAAATCATCCCTTCCTGTTCAGCTATGTTACATGCGTTTACAATTATTAAAGATGGTAAAGAATTTAATGTGATAGAAAGTTATGATAATGCTGAAGATTTTGAAAAGAATGTAACCTCTAAAGGATTTCTGGGAACTAAACTTTCACCTTTTGTTTGCAGGATAAACAAAGGCAAATATAATTTTGAAGGAAGAGAGTTTACGATTGAAAAATATTACGACAGGAATAACGCATTACACGGTATGCTGTATGACCAGCCTTTTAAAGTAACTGCCAGACAGTCCAACAAAAATAGTGCGGCAGTTTCAATGATGCATGAATACAGGGCTGCTGACCAGGGTTATCCTTTTAATTACGCTTGTATTATAACCTATGAACTTGAAAAACATAGCAGGTTAAATGTATTTACACAGATTACCAATAAAGATGAGGTTTCAATTCCTTTACAGGATGGCTGGCATCCCTATTTTACGCTGGATGCAAAGATCGATGATCTGAAGTTGCAATTCAGATCGTTTGAAATGGTTGAATTTAATGACGAACTGCTACCTACCGGAAAATTAATTCCCTATAAAGAATTTGATAAATTGAAAGAACTTGGCGATACTTTTTTTGATAATTGCTTTACGCTAAATTTTTCTGAAGGGCAGCCAATATGCTTATTACAGAATAGCGAAAAAAATATAGAGATAGAAATTCATACCGATGAATCATATCCTTATTTGCAATTGTATACGCCATCGCATAGAAACAGTATTGCTATTGAAAATATAAGCGGGGCTCCGGATGCCTTTAATAATGGTATGGGTTTGAAAACATTACAGCCCGGTGAATCTGCGAACTTTAAAACATCTTATAAGATCACTTTAATAACTTAGATGCATGAATACAGTTTCTAAAATAGTCAGGGATATTTTTAAAGAAAATTTTACTTCTACTCCCAATCTATACTTTTCTCCCGGCAGAATAAATTTTATTGGCGAACACATTGATTATAATGATGGCTTTGTAATGCCAGCGGCAATTAACAAAGGAATTTATTATGCTATTGCAATAAATAATACTGATGTTATAAATTTTCATTCAGTAGATTTTAATGAGAAGCTTTCTATTAAGATCAGTGATATTAAAAAAATGACCGGCTGGAAGAATTATGTATTGGGTGTTGTGAATGAATTTTTATTATTAAAAAAAGAGGTGGCGGGTTTTGATTGCGTTTTCGGCGGTGATATTGCAGATGGCGCTGGTATTTCTTCTTCTGCTGCTGTAGAAGGCGGACTTGCATTTGGTATTAACGAGCTTTTTAATTTTGGATTGGATAGAAAAGAACTGGCATTGCTTTGTCAGCGTGCTGAGCATAATTTTCCGGGAGTGATGTGTGGCATTATGGACCAATATGCAAATATGTTCGGGAAAAAGGATAATGTGATTTTACTGGATTGTAAAAGTATTGAACACCAATATTTTCCTCTGAAATTAGAAGGATATGAAATTGTGCTTATCAATACTAAAGTTCACCATTCACTTGCTTCATCAGAATATAATATTAGAAGAAAAGAATGTGAAAAAGGATTGGAGATATTAAAAAAAGAAAAAGGAATTAATTCTTTCAGGGATATAAAAAGCTTAGATGAATTATTACCATTTAAAGATAAAATGGATGCGAAAGTTTATGATCGTTGTAAGTACGTAGTTGAAGAAATTTTAAGAACACAGGAAGCTGCAAAGCTTTTAAAAGAAGATAATTTAACTGAATTTGGAAAGCTCATGTTTGCCACGCATGAAGGCTTGAGCAAGCTATATGAAGTGAGTTGTAAAGAATTGGATTTTCTTGTTGAAAAAGCCCGGGAAAATAAAGATGTTATTGGCTCAAGAATGATGGGTGGTGGTTTTGGTGGTTGCACCATTAATATTATAAAAACAGAAAGTGTGCAAGGCTTTTTAGCTGATGCAACAGCTGCTTATAAAAAGAAATTTCAGATAGACGCGGAAGTGATTGATGTGAAGATTGGGGATGGGACACATAAGATAATAATATGAAACTAATCAGGGTTATTGATTGAGATCAGTAATGAAATACAAACAATAACTGTAACCAACTTTTATTAGGCTGAATTTGAGACTTGTTTGTTAGATATTTTACCTCCCATTTTCAAAAACAGGTACGAGGTTTACCCATTTCTTTTTTACTAATCTACCTGATCGCATCAGCCTTTTTTCTTTCTCTTTTGCTGAAATTGAATTTCCAGGAGTGCCAGTAATTTTTTTCCGGCAATTTTTACTCTCGCATTTACATGTAAAAGCATCCATTCTATCGTCCAAAAGATCCTGATAATCCAATGTCAATTCATCCTCATTTTTTATATTACATAATGCAATTAAATTCAATCCATCATAGCCAGTGTTAGCATCACAGCTATGATTTTGAGGAGCCCATTGCTGCGGATCATTATCCCATAGAATATATACTTCATCAGAAATGGGATAAGCATATTTCTTAAATTCCTTAACCTGGTAAGGTGCCCAGGTATTTTCTACAAATCGTTTGGTTACAATACGATGGGCACTTGTTTCCTGCTTAAAAATAATCTCACCTTTTTTTATAAACTGCTTTGCAAATATTCCATACCCATCCAGTGAATTTCCTTTAAGAATATATTTTTTTTGTTTAGAGGCATGTCTGGCTATTCCTTCATCTATGATATTTTTTAAAAATCCTGTTTTACCAATGGGGTCGAATTTAAGTATATAATCTGCTGAACCTTCATAGCCATCTTCATAAAAAACCGAACATGTAAAATTTATATCCAGGAAATAAATTTCACCATTTGCATCTAACCTAAAATCTAACCGGGCATATCCAACCCCGGAAAACCCGGTGAATATTTTTTCAGAAGCCTGTTTTAGTTTTTCTTCAAGCAATTTATTATCACATGGCACATTAGCACCGGCATGCAGGCAGGATGTTTTTAATGCATACGTTTTAAATTGTTTATTATTTGAAAAAACATATTCAACAGGCTTAAATACTTTGCATGATTTGTCAGAAGCCGGGTTAGCTGCAACAAGAACAGTGAACTCTCTTCCTGCTATGTATTCTTCTATCAATATGTCGTCATATTCCTCCTTCAATAAAGAATTAATTTTACTTTTTATATCATTCAAATTATGAACGAGTGAGTTTTCATCAATTCCTAAACTATCGCCTGCATGCGCAGGTTTTATAAAAAGTGGAAATGTGAGGTGTTGAATTGTTGCTTCGATATTGTTATTATCCCGCATTTCAACATAATTTGGAGTTTTTACTCCGGCACAATACGCTACATATTTCATCAAGGGTTTGGAAGGATCATATATTGTTGCATCAGGACCTGTATATGGTAAATTAAGCAACTCCAAAAAATGAATTACATCAATGGAAGGCACAGACCAATCTAAATATCCTTCGCATAAATTGATATATATATCAAATCCTTGCTTACTTAGTTTTTTGAGTTGCCGGTAAGTAGTTAACTTATTTAAGAATACATGATGCACTTCATCATCAGGCAATAATTTTGAGAGATTACGAGGCGGATCATAATTCTTATAATCTACATTACTCGTTGAATAGTCAGGTTGGAGAACACATATTTTCATTGTACTATAAGTGGTTTTTTTTCACGAAGCAAAGCATCATCTAAAATTTCAAAAATTATATCAGAAAAATTTTTGTTACTGAAACGCAATATGGCTCCTATTGAAGTATAGTCTTCATCTTCACTTAAACCACATTGAGCATTCACTTCTAAAACTTGTAAACATTTTGTTTCTTTATCCATCCTGAAATCCAACCGGGCATATCCGTTTCCCTTCACAGATATGTAGGCAAGAAAACTAAGAGATCGTAATTCTTCGATTAATTCAGGAGATTTTACCGGTGCGTACTGATAAAAATATTCATTGCCAGGCATTGGACTTTCTTCATCATACGTTTCCCAAAGCCTGTCAAAAGATAAAAATTGTTCTTCATCAGGTAATGATGAATGAAATACTCTTTCAACAGGTTGATAGAATTTAATACTTGCAGGGATAGATGATGAGCCTATTAGAAAGGTTGTAAATTCCCTTCCTTTAATAAACTCCTCTGCAATCAAACCCTCGTTATCAAGTTTCCATCCCCTGTATCCCAATCTTATATCAGCAACAACATTTTCCATTTCTCTAAAATTACTTACTACATTCTTAATTCCCAGGCCCATACTTCCTGCTGATACTGCCGGTTTTACAATAGCTGATTCACCCAGTTTTTCCATGACGTTTTTATTAACACTTCCATTTAACAAAACCCATTTGGGGGTAGATACATTATCCAGGTCAAACGCTTTTTTCATACTTATTTTAGAAGTGGTAATATCATAGAAATAAGCATCTGCTCCTGTATACAGAATATTATTTTTTTCCAAAGCATATATAACAGAGATTCCCGGTAAACCATTTAGCTCATCTCCGTCACAAAGGTTGAGAACAATATTTTTTTTGATGAAGTGAGCCTTTACTCTTTTGATCTCAGCTTCGAGGTTATCCTGAGTAATATTTACCCATTCCCAGTCGCAATCAATTTCTGTAAAAATTTTTGTGTACTCTGATATGCTTTGCGTATAATCATAATAACATTTAAGATTATTATCAGTGGTTTCTAAAAAAGGTGCAAACACCCACACCTTGTACAAATCTTTATTTCTTTTGAAACCCATTTTTTTACTTAGAAAGTTTCTGTTGAATAAGCTCGGTGAACCTGTAACGTTTTTGTTGGTTTATGGTAAGGTATTTTGCACCTGCAATGTAGCCAACGCAATATTGGCTATTACAGCAGCAATTAAAGGGCGCATCCATTTCCCATTCTGTTGATGGGTAAAAAAAAGTAATCTCTTCATCTTTATTAATCGGTCTTATACAAACAAGCTGCTTTTTTTTGATATCAAAAAAAGAATTCGGATCACAGCTATGATTAATACATTCCAGGTAGGTTGGTAAAAGCTCAATGTGCTGATGCTCTCCTATCTGAACAGTTAAACGGGTAGGCTTATCATAAACTTCTGTCCAATAAAAATCGCTGATAACAACATTTTTATTAAATGTTTTTTTAGCAAATAAAGAACGGTCATCAGTGATAACATCTGTTCTTATTTCAGCATAGCCGGAGTTTGGAAAATCAAGCGTATTGATTAACGTTTTGGAAAGGTTGGGCATAGTAAGTATTTGTTAACAATGGGATGGATTAAAAATATAAAAGATTTAATTGGTATGTGCCTAAGATATAAACAAATTATACCCTTATATAAATCTTCTTCTTATCCATAAACCATACAATTAACCAATACATCAGTATCATAGAAACTGCATACAATAAGGAGCCATTATTAAGATTGGAAGAAATGGGTTTGCAAATATGCTCATAAAACCAACCGAAGGGGGTTGTATATAATTGTTTGCCATCAGGATTTATTCCGTTAGGAATTCTTATCAGCCCCAACAATCTGGGCAATGCACCACTCAAAACAAAAATGAACAAAGGGTTTTTCCCGAATACATCAAAGAACTTACTCCACCAACCCCGCCAGTTTTTAAATTCAATTATATAGATGAAAACTGATAGTGTTAGAAGCGCTAACCCTGTTGTATAAACTGTATAAGAGCTTGTCCATATTTTTTTGTTGATCGGGAATACCATCCCCCAGCAAAGTCCTGCCAGCGCCAATACACAACCGGCAACAAATAATCCGTTAACCATTTCATGTGTTTTGCCTTTTTTTAAAATATAATCTCCGGCAAAATATCCAAATATTACCTGTACTATTGCTGCAAACAAACTCATTAATCCTTCAGGATCAAAAACGACTCCTTCGCCTTTATACATGTGTGCATCGCCTAAAATATTTTTGTCAACAGAAGTTCCAAACCAGCCTTGTAAACTAAAGGGATCAGCAGGATTGCCGACTACACACAAAAACCAATAACCTAATAATATTACTGCGGCAGCAACAAAAGCACCTCTTATTTTAAAAAAATGAATGATTACAGATGCGAAAAAATAAGCAAGCGCAATTCTTTGTAACACTCCTAAAATTCTTACCCCCTGCGCCTTTCCATTGGCATCAATATATTCCCATGGTTTAAACGCTATAACATCATTCTCCCACTTTATAAAGGGAAACCAGTTAAGCATTAAGCCAATAAAAAAAATAAGAAAGGTTCTTTTTAAAATTTTTCTCCAGAAAACTCCTTCGCCTGCAGCTTCTAATCTTGGCATAACAAAAGCCAATGCATTACCTACAGCAAATAAAAAGAACGGGAACACAAGATCAGTTGGTGTGGCGCCATGCCAGGGTGCATGTTTTAGTGGCGAATAAATATGACTCCAGGAACCGGGATTATTTACCAGTATCATTAATGCAACTGTGGCGCCCCGAAACACATCAAGTGAATAAAATCTTTCTTTCATATGCAGGTTTGAAAAAAGAAAGTTAATTAAATTCTCTCACTCAATTCCAGCCAACGCATTTCCTTTTCATCGAGAAGCTTTATAATTTCATTAATTCTTTCAGATGATTTTTGCAATTCATCAAAACCAATATTTGCAGAATTCATTTTTTCTTCAAGACTAACTTTTTCTTTTTGCAGTGCTGGCATTTCCTGCTCTAATTTTTCAAATTCAAACTTCTCTTTAAAAGAATGTTGCAGTTTGTTATTTGTAGCTTGGGGGTTGGGGGTTTTAGATGAACTTTCTTTGGTGACTTCTAACTTGTCACTTGTCTCTTCTCTTTCCTTCCATTCCCTGTATTCAGAATAATTGCCGGGAAAATCTTTTATAACCCCTTCGCCTTCAAATGCAAAAAGGTGGTCAACCACTCTATCCATAAAATAACGGTCATGACTAACAATTAAAATACATCCGGGAAAATCTTTTAAAAATTCTTCCAGCGTTCTTAATGTTTGGAGATCGAGGTCATTGGTTGGCTCATCGAGTATTAAAAAATTCGGGTTGAGAAACAAAACACTTAATAAATGAAGCCTTCTTTTTTCACCGCCGCTAAGTTTACTCAATGGTGTAAATTGCTGCTGAGCATTAAACCCAAATTTTTCCATGAATTGGGTAGAGCTGATCTTACTGCCATCAGCCAAAGGAAAAAACTCGGCAAAATCTTTTACATATTCAATTGCCCTTTTATCTTCTTTATATTGTAACCCTTCCTGTGCAAAATTTCCAAATACAACAGTATCGCCGTGATTTATTTTTCCGTTATCTGGTGGTTCACTACCCAATGCAATTTTCAAAAAGGTAGATTTACCAACTCCATTCTTTCCAACAATACCTATCCGTTCACCTCTCTTAAAAGTATAATCAAAACCTTTCATTATCGGTTTGTCGCCATAGCTTTTATAAATCTTTTTCATCTCCACCACCTTTCCGCCAAGCCTTGTCATCTTTACCTGTAATGAAATTTCCGGGTCATCTTTTTGCCGGCTAACCCTATCCTGGATATCAACAAATGCATCCTGCCTGCTTTTTGATTTTGTTGTACGTGCCTTTGGCTGCTTACGCATCCACTCCAGTTCTTTCCTGAAAATATTTTTATCTTTTTGTAATTCACTTTGTTGTACTTCCTGGCGCAAAGATTTTTGCTCTAAAAAATAATCATAATCCCCCCTATACACATAAAGTTTTTCATCTTCCATTTCAATAATCTCATTGCAAACTGTATCTAAAAAATAACGGTCATGGGTTACCAGTAATAAAGTGCTTTTTTGAGTAGAAAGAAAATTTTCCAGCCATTCTATCATCTCAACATCCAAATGGTTGGTAGGCTCATCCAATATCAACAAACATCTTCCTTCATGAAGCTGTGATTCTACCAATGCCTGTGCAAGAGCAACTCTCTTTCTTTGTCCGCCACTTAAGTTTTTAACCGGTTCATTTAAATGATGGAGGTTTAGCTTACCTAAAATTTGTTTAAGATCACTTTCAAAATTCCATGCATTCAATTCACTTAGCTGATCTATAAGCTTATGCAATTTGTTTTCATCGTGACCACCTTTCTCTAAGTACACCTCATATTCTTTAACCACTTTCACAATGGGGTTATCCATCCGTAAAATATTATCCCAGATGGATTTATTATTATCAAAAACCGTATCCTGTTGAAGCATAATAACCTTTACCTCTTTATGAACCCATACAGTTCCGCTATCCACTGTATCCAACCCTGCAATAATTTTTAATAATGTAGATTTTCCTGTACCATTTCTGGCAACAAAAGCAATTTTATCGCCTTCTTCCACATAAAAGGTAATATTCTTAAATAGCGTTCTTATTCCAAAAGATTTACTGATATTTTCAACCGAAGCATAATGCATGGCAGCAAAGGTAATTTGTCTGAACCATGATTTTGGGGATTATATGGATTAACAGGAGATTGATTGCTATTCTCTACTTCCTCGCCTGATATTGCTTAATATTGCAAAATTTATAAATAACATGAAGGAAAATTATTTTGCCCATCCTACAGCAGTTATTGATGAAGGATGTAAAATAGGGATTGGCGTTAAGATCTGGCATTTTACCCATGTAATGCCAAATAGTATTATAGGAGACAATTGTAATCTAGGTCAAAATGTAGTAGTTTCTTCAGGTGTTAAACTAGGTAAAAATGTAAAGGTGCAAAACAATGTTTCACTTTATGAAGGAGTTGTCTGTGAGGATGATGTTTTCCTGGGACCTTCCATGGTTTTTACAAATGTTATAAACCCCCGCAGCGCTATAGTTCGTAAACATGAATATAAAAAGACACTGGTAAAAAAAGGAGCCTCAATTGGAGCAAATGCTACAATAGTTTGCGGTAATAATATTGGTGAATATTCCTTTATCGGTGCAGGTGCTGTTGTTACCAAAGAAGTTCCCCCATATGCATTAGTAATCGGAAACCCTGCCAGGCAAACCGGCTGGGTAAGTGAATATGGGATAAAATTAAAATTTAATGAAGAGGGAAAAGCTGTTTGTGGAGAAAGCGGGGAAAAATACTTTTTAAAAGAAAACAGGGTTAGCAAAGTATGAATCACATCATTTTAATAACTGGGGGCGCCGGATTTATAGGCTCTCATCTTACGAGATTATTTGTAAATAAATACCCGCAATACAAAATTGTAAATCTTGATAAACTTACATATGCTGGTAATCTTGAGAATTTAAAGGATATTGAAAATCAACCAAATTACACTTTTGTAAAAGGTGATATTACTAATGGTGATTTTGTAAATGATCTTTTTGAAGGATATAAGTTCACTGCTGTTTTGCATTGTGCTGCTGAAAGCCATGTGGATCGTTCTATTTCTGATCCTTTAGCTTTTGTTAGAACAAATGTTTTAGGCACAGTAACCTTATTACAAATTGCCAAAGAATATTGGAAAGATAATCTGAATGGAAAATTATTCTATCATATTTCAACTGATGAAGTATATGGCAGTTTAGGAAATAATGGTTTTTTTACAGAAGAAACACCATACGATCCCCGTAGCCCATATTCTTCTTCCAAAGCATCTTCAGATCATTTTGTAAGAGCATTTTATCATACTTATAACCTGCCGGTAATTATTTCTAATTGCTCTAATAATTATGGGCCATATCATTTCCCTGAAAAATTGATTCCCCTCTGTATCAATAATATTTTAAACAAAAAACCTTTACCCATTTATGGCAAAGGAGAAAATGTGAGAGACTGGCTTTTTGTTGGAGACCATGTACAGGCAATTGATGTTATTTTTCATAAAGGAAGAACCGGAGAGACCTATAATATCGGCGGACATAATGAATGGAAGAATATTGACATTATTAAAGAGCTTTGTAAACAAATGGATGAAAAATTAGGAAGAGAAAATGGTGAATCTGAAAGGCTGATAATCTTTGTAAAAGACAGGGCTGGTCATGATATGCGCTATGCTATTGATGCTACTAAACTAAAAAATGAATTAGGCTGGAAACCTTCCTTACAATTTGAAGAAGGCTTATCAAAAACAATTGATTGGTATTTAAATAATACCGAATGGCTAAACCATGTAACCAGCGGGGATTATCAAAATTATTACGAAACACAATATCATAAACGATAATGAAAGGGATAATTTTAGCAGGCGGATCAGGCACAAGATTGTATCCTATTACAATGGGTATCAGTAAACAGCTAATGCCCATTTATGATAAACCAATGATCTATTATCCTTTAAGCACATTGATGCTTGCAGGTATAAAACAAATTTTAATAATTACTACACCTGAAGATCAATCTCAGTTTAAAAAACTTTTAAGCGACGGTTCGCAGTGGGGATGTGATATTCAATATGCGGTGCAGGAAGTTCCAAATGGTCTTGCACAGGCATTTGTAATTGGCGAAAATTTTATCGGTAAAGATGCTGTTGCATTAGTTTTAGGAGATAATATTTTTTATGGTAGCGGGCTAACGGGACTTTTACAAAAATCTGCTGCTCCTGAAGGAGCGGTAATATTCGCTTACCAGGTTAGTGATCCTGAAAGATATGGTGTTGTTGAGTTTGATGAAGATTTTTGTGCTATAAGTATTGAGGAGAAACCACAACACCCGAAATCCCATTATGCAGTGCCGGGTTTATATTTTTATAATAATGAGGTTGTGAATATTGCAAAAGAAATTCCCAAGAGTGAAAGAGGGGAATATGAGATAACTGATGTAAACAAATACTACCTGGAAAATAAAAAATTAAAAGTTGGCGTTTTAGATAGAGGAGTTGCCTGGTTGGATACGGGGACATTTGATTCTCTGCATGACGCATCAGAATTTGTAAGAGTAATAGAAAAAAGACAGGGTTTTAAAATAGGTTGCCCCGAAGAGATAGCCTACAGGATGGAATATATTGATAAAAAGGCTTTGCTTAAGCTTGCAAACAATTTAAAAAAGAGTGGCTATGGCCAATATCTAAAAATGGTGGCGGATAATTATTAATTTCAAAAATAAAAACTCAGGCATTAAAAAGATTTAGCCATTTTGTTGGTCCAGTCAATAAAAAGTTTCAACCCATCTTCCAGCTTTGTTTGCGGATTATAACTTAGCAGCTGCTTTGCTTTGGAAATATCTGCACAGGTTACAGAAACATCACCTTGCTGCTCAGGAAGCTTATTAAGAATAGCTTTTTTGTTTAATATTTGTTCAAGCGTAGACACTAAATGAGATAAAGTAACCGGCTTGTTATTTCCTAAGTTTATTATTTCAAAACCTGTTTTATGGTATTGGATTGCAGACACTATACCTGTAACAATATCTTTTATGTATGTATAATCTCTTAATGTATTTCCCCCGCCAAAAAAATCAATTGGCTCATCGTTTAATATATTACGGGTAAAATTATTTATTGCCAGATCTGGCCTTTGCCGGGGACCGAAAACAGTAAAAAAGCGAAGTGCTATAAATCTCATATCATATAACCGGCTATATGTTTTACCAATCCATTCACCTGCAATTTTTGAGGATGCATAAGGGCTTACAGGCATCAATTCAGTATCACTTTCCTTCCAGGGATAGTTGGGATTTACTCCATACACACTGCTTGAAGATCCGAAAACAAATTGCTTAACTGATTTACGTTTTGCAATCTCTAAGATATTTTGCAATCCAACTACATTTACATGCTGATAAAGTACAGGATCCTGTATGCTTGGCCGCACCCCCGCTTTTGCAGCAAGATGTACAATCACATCATAATGATCATCTAATTTTAAATACAAATCCTTATCAGTTATATCTGCTTCTATTAATGTAAAATCAGGATTATTAAGGTGAGGTTTAATATTCAGTCTTTTTAAAAATGGGGCGTAAAAATTATCGAAGTTATCTATGCATGTAATGGAATATTGATTAGTTGATAATAAATAATCAATAAGATGGCTGCCTATAAATCCTGCACCTCCTGTAACTAAAACATTCTTTTTTAAACCCATGTGCAAGTCGACTTTTATGCAAGATATTAAAATAGTATTTGTACATCTCTGTAATAAAAATTATACATTATATTTAGATTGCAAAAATTTGATAATGAAAAAAGAACTGTTATTAAAGGTTTTTCCTGGAATACTATTTTGGATTTTTACTATACCCATTTCTGCCCAAACAGCGTTTATACCAGATACTCTAAATAACAATGTAGCTACTGAAAAAATATATATCCATTTTGACAAACCCTATTATGCTGCCGGGGAAACTATCTGGTTTAAAGGTTATGTATATGATAAAGGCTTACCCTCTGTTAGTAGTAATAATTTGTATTTGCAATTTAATAGATCCGGAAGGAAGGATAGCAGAAATTAAAAAATATCCGGTAAACGGCGCCACAATAAAAGGAAACATAG
>MWYX01000042.1 GCA_002050465.1 Chitinophagales bacterium 65-1 | reverse complement strand
GTATATGATTACGGTCAGAATGGGGCACAATTAAAAAAGAACGTCCGTGATTATTGGTGGAAGAGCATGACCCAGATGCATGAAAATATTGTAGGTATCGATGCAGCAATTTTTATGCATCCTACTACATGGAAAGCCAGCGGGCATGTGGAGAGTTTCAGCGACCCGATGATAGATAATAAAGACAGCAATAAAAGATACAGGGTTGATCATTTGATTGAAGGTTTTGCTGAAGAGCTGCAAGCTGCAAGCCGCAAGGAAGAAGCAAATTCTTTAATCTCTTCAATGGAAACACTGATTGCAGCTGATGATTTCGAAGGTTTAAAAAAACTGATTGACGATAATAAAATAAAATGTGCAATAAGTAAAACCTCTAACTGGACCGATATCCGTCAGTTCAATTTGATGTTCTCTACAGAAATGGGAAGTGTTTCTGAAGATGCTAATACCATTTATTTACGTCCTGAAACTGCGCAGGGAATTTTTGTAAACTTTCTTAATGTACAAAAAACAGGAAGGATGAAAATTCCTTTTGGTATTGCACAAACCGGCAAGGCTTTCAGGAATGAGATTGTTGCAAGGCAGTTTATTTTCCGCATGAGAGAATTTGAACAAATGGAAATGCAATTCTTCGTTCGCCCCGGCACCCAGATGGAATGGTATAACTTTTGGAAAGCTGAAAGATTAAAGTGGCATCAAAGCATTGGTATTCCTGCAGAAAAATTAAAATTTCACGATCATGTAAAGCTTGCTCATTATGCTGATGCAGCGGTTGACATAGAATTTGAATTCCCCTTTGGATGGAAAGAGCTGGAAGGTATTCATTCACGAACTGATTATGATCTTAGTCGTCACCAGGAATTCAGTAAAAAGAAATTGCAGTATTTCGATAATGAGATCAATAAAAATTATGTTCCTTATGTTGTGGAAACCTCTGTTGGCCTTGACCGTTTGGTGCTTACTATTTTAAGCCTTGCTTACGAGGAACAAAAATGGAATAAAGAAGATGGCACTGAAGACAGTCGTGTGGTATTAAAAATTCCTGCAAAACTTGCACCTTATAAATTAGCAATACTCCCTTTGGTAAAAAAAGATGGACTGCCTGAAATTGCAAAGCAATTAATGGATGATTGCAAACAAAGCTTTCATACTTTTTATGAAGAAAAAGACAGCATAGGTAAGCGTTACAGAAGGATGGATGCTATAGGTACGCCATTTTGTGTAACCATAGATCATCAGACCAAAGAAGATAATATGGTTACCATTCGTTACAGGGATACAATGGCCCAGGAAAGAATTACATTAAGTGAGGTGAGGAAAATTGTAAGTGATAAGATAAGCGAGTAATTACTCCACAATAGTTAATAAGAAAACAGATCTTTTTACAGCCTCAATTTTATAAGGAATGTTTGCATGAAGTACAAATAAATCATCTTCTCTAATCTCAACCGTTTTTTCGCTGCTGTGCAATTTTACTTTTCCATCTAATACCTGAAGGCTAAAAATATTTTCAGGATGCTCTGTCGTCATTTCTGCTTTTTTATGCATGGCAACAAGTATAATCCGCAATTTATCGCTCTTGAAAACGGTAATTGCATTTCGATCATTTTTATCCCATGCCTTTTCTTTTTTTATCTTTTTAATAAATTCCGGGATATTAACTACAACTACAGGAGCATCAACGGCACGTTCACCTTCAGGACGGTTGATCGTAGATTCATTATGTCTTTCTTCCATATAAAATTTTTTATTGGGTTATTGCAAAGCTATACTAAAAACAAATTTTTTAACTTCAGCATTACGATTTGCTCCTGATCCACATAAATAAGCTAACAATAAAAACACCAATGCCTGCGCCGCAGGTTAAAAGTGTTACTACGTGAATGTTTCTAATGCATTCACTTCCGCTTAATCCCGTAAAGTTCCAAAAAGAGAGTGCAATGATGAAGAATGCAATTGCCATACCTTTTAGGGGGGATCTTTGTCTCATAAATTGTTAGTTTTATTTAGCCCTTTAGGGGGTTGGGTTTTAACCATATAATTCAAGATGTATTGCTTTTCTGTCGTAACCTAATGTAGTAATTTTTTGTTTTGCATCATCTATCATTGCTTTCCATCCGCATAAATAAAATTTCGCAGGCTTAAGCTCATGAATGTCTTCACATGCTTCTTCATTCTTTTTACAAATTTCTTCATACAAGCTGTGTACATAGCCTTTGTGTCCATCCCAATCCTCACGACTTAGCGTTGGCATATAGGTAAAACCTTCTAAGTTGCCTTGCAGTGATTTCATTTCATTATCATATAAAAGATCTCTTTGTGTTCTGCAGCCAAATAGCAGATACATATTCTGATGCGGAACATTATGCAGTAGTATATAATTAAGCATACTCCTGAAAGGTGCAATGCCCGTGCCTGTGCAGATTAAGAACAGATCTTTGTCAATCGTTTCAGGCAAAACAAAAACACCCTGCGGTCCACGAAGCGTAAGTTCACTTCCTTCTTTCACCTCATTAAATAAATAAGTTGTTCCCAGTCCTCCATCCAGCAAAACAATTAATAATTCAAATACATTGGTGCCATCGGGCCAGCTGGCAATGGAGTAGCTTCGCCAGCGTTTGTTTTTTTGTTCATGAATAGGGAGATCAAGTGTAACAAATTGCCCGGCTTTAAAATCAAACCTTTCAAGCTCCGGCACCTGTATCCAATATCGCCTGGTATTATAAGTTTCATCAACTATGCGGATAACCTTTCCTGTGCGCCAGGGTTCAACAGCCATAAGCCTTAATTTATGGTAAAATACAATTTTTTTTAAATAGGGGCTGTCAAATGCATTAATTCTTATCAGCAGGTGTTCAGGCTGTTCGCTTGTAGCCTTCGTTCCTCAGGGCTACCGCTTCCATCCTGCAGCCATTCATCATAAGAATAAATCTCAACAAAAAAACTTTTTGTGAGTTATAAACTTTCCAAAAGTTGAATAGAATATCTTTGTATATCGAATGAACCTGGATGTGTTGTTGAGTAGTTATCAGAATGATCCCCGCATTTTTACAATTGCGGATAAAATCGTTTTGCCTCAACCTCAAAAAATAAATCTTGCAGGCTTGCAGGGCAGTGCTTCTCAATTTATTATTAATGCTGTTTTCAACCATCCTGCTGCATCAAAAATTAATCACCTGGTTATTCTTAGAGATGCCGAAGAGGCTGCCTATTTCCACAATACGCTGGAAAATATCAGCAATGCATTGAACATATTTTATTTTCCATCTTCTTTTAAAACAAAAAAAAATTATCGGCTATTAAATAGCAGCCATGTGATGTTAAGAACAGAATGTCTTACTAAATTTTCAACTGCTTCGCCCGGAGCAAAAGTTGGCGCTGTTATTACTTACCCTGAAGCATTGTTCGAAAAAGTAGTTCTTTCAAAAACACTTTCGTCAAATATCATTTCTTTTAAACAGGGAGAAAATATTGATGTTGATGGTATATTAAAGCGTTTTGTAGAATATGGTTTTGAAAGGACGGATTTTGTATATGAGCCCGGGCAGTTTGCTGTACGTGGAGGTATCCTCGATATTTATTCTTTTGGAAATGAAAAGCCATATCGGATTGAGTTATTTGGTAACGAAATAGACAGTATAAGAATTTTTGATCCTGAAAACCAGTTAAGCGAAAGAAAGTTATTACAGGTAAATATAATTCCGAACCTTGCCTACCGGCAGGCAGGTGTAGAAACGCAATTTGATTCAGGAGAAAAGGTTTCTCTATTGAATTTTCTACCAGAGAATATGGCAGTGTGGACAGCGGATTGGGACTTTATTAAAGAAAAAATTATTCAGCAGGAAGAAGACCTTGAAACATTTTTAGAGATTGAAAAAATAAACAAGCCCCAAGCTACAGGCAATAAGCAACAAGAGGAACATGATGAACTAAGTGAAAAAGCAATTGTTACAGAAAAAGATTTTGTAAAAGCAGGTGTTTTAGAAGAACAAGCTAAACAAAGGCACATAATTGAATTTGGAATTAGAACATACTTTTCAAAAACTGAAAACAGCCAGCTGGCAACTGTCAACTTCAATACAAAAGAGCAACCTGCATTCAACCGCCAATTCAATCTGCTTATTCAAAATCTTAAGGAGCTTGAGCAAAAAAAGTATAACATCTTTTTATTTGCTGATAACCCGAAGCAGCTGGAAAGATTACACAGTATTTTTTCTGACCTGAAGGCAGAGATACAGTTCACACCAATACAAACTTCCATTCACGAGGGTTTTATTGATGATGATGCTAAATTAGCTTGCTATACTGACCACCAGATATTTCAACGGTATCATAAATACAAGGTAAAACAGGCATTCAGCAAGAATAAAGCGCTTACTTTAAAAACACTTCGTGAATTACAGCCGGGAGATTTTGTAACACATATCGATCACGGAGTTGGTGTTTACAGCGGTTTACAAAAGATTGTTCATAGGACTCCTGGAGGAGATGCAAATGGTAAAATGCAGGAGGCAGTACGAATTGTGTATAGAGATAACGATTTGTTGTATGTAAATATTTCTTCTCTGCATAAGATTAGTAAGTATAGCGGTAAAGAAGGAACAGTGCCAAAAATGAACAAGCTTGGGAGTGATGTTTGGAATAAACTGAAAGACAAAACCAAAAAGCAGGTTAAGGATATAGCTACTGATCTTATAAAATTATATGCACAGAGGAAAAGCTTAAAAGGCTTTGCACACTCACCTGATAATTACCTACAAACGGAATTGGAAGCATCATTTATTTATGAAGATACACCGGACCAAAATAAGGCAACTATTGATGTAAAACGGGATATGGAAAAGCCTGCACCAATGGATAGATTGGTTTGCGGGGATGTGGGTTTTGGTAAAACAGAGATTGCCATCCGGGCTGCATTTAAATCAAATCTTGATGGGAAACAGGCAGCAGTATTGGTTCCTACAACTATTCTTGCTTACCAGCATTATAAAACTTTTGGGGATCGCTTAAAAGATTTTCCCGTTACAGTAGATTATATCAATCGCTTTAAATCATCCAAAGAAAAAAAGGATACACTTCAAAAGTTAGCAGAAGGAAAGATCGATATCATCATCGGCACCCATGCATTACTAGGCAAAGATGTTAAGTTTAAAGATTTGGGAGTAATGATAATTGATGAAGAGCAAAAATTTGGTGTTGCGTCGAAAGAAAAATTAAAACAGATAAGGACAACAGTGGATTCGCTTACACTAACTGCAACGCCAATCCCCAGAACTTTGCAATTCAGTTTGATGGGTGCAAGAGATCTGAGTATTATTAATACACCCCCACCTAACCGCCAGCCAATACAAACAGAAATACAGGTATTTAACGCAGATTTTATAAGGGATGCAATCTATTATGAAACTGAAAGAGGTGGGCAGGTATTTTTTATTCATAACCGTGTTCATGGGCTGGCAGAGATGAAGGGGTTGATACAGGGGCTTTGCCCAGATCTCAGTATCGCATATGCACACGGCCAAATGGACGGTGATAGCCTGGAAGAAACTATCCTTGATTTCATGGATAAGAAATATGATGTACTGCTTTGCACCAATATTGTTGAGAGCGGAGTTGATATTCCAAATGTGAATACCATCATTGTAAATAATGCCCACCAGTTTGGGTTGAGCGATCTTCACCAGCTAAGAGGCAGGGTTGGCAGAAGTAACCGAAAAGCATTTTGTTATTTATTAGCTCCGCCAATAAGCACTTTACCTGCCGACAGTAGAAAACGCTTATCAACATTAGAACAATACAGTGATTTGGGAAGTGGCTTCCAGATTGCCATGCGTGACCTTGATATACGTGGAGCCGGAAATTTATTAGGTGGTGAGCAAAGCGGATTTATTGCTGAGATAGGATTTGAAATGTATCAAAAAATTCTTGATGAAGCCATAAGGGAATTAAAACGAAAAGAATTTAAAGAATTATTTAAAGAAGAAATACGGGAGCAGGATGATTTTGTAAAAGATTGTACAATCGATACTGATCTTGAAATTTTAATTCCTGATGATTATGTAGAAAGTATTACGGAAAGATTGAGTTTGTATTCAAGGCTGGATAATTGTGAGGCTGAAAAAGATCTTGAAGATTTTCATGCGGAAATAATGGATCGGTTTGGACCCATTCCTTTACAGGTAGAGGATCTTTTTACTACCGTTCGTTGCCGCAAAATAGCTGTTGAGCTTGGTTTTGAAAAGATGCTGTTGAAGAATGAGAATTTAAAATGCTTCTTTGTAAGCAATCCCGAATCACCTTATTTTAAAAGTGAGACTTTTACCGGAATTCTAAAGTTTATTCAAACAAAAACCAATAAGGCAAGGTTAAAGCAGGTGGACAGAAACGGAATTTTAATTGTAGAAAATATAAAAACGATGAATGAGTTGTATGAATTTTTAAATCGTATGGAAGCCAGTATTGACTGAAAACTTCACTCTCAACATTTTATTTTTATTCACCAATCACTTTCTCAAAATGAATTAGCTTGCCGGTATTATCCAATCCTTGCAGAATGAGGATGAATTTTTTTGAAATATCATTATTATAAAAATTAATATTTATTGCAGGTGATTCGGTTGAAGTATTAGCATCGGGATTCCAGTACAATGTTATCCTTTTATCAGGTACTGAATGGCGGGAATCCTGAACTGAATAATCAGGATTATAAAATTCACGGGTAACAGAATATCCCTGTACCGAAAAATATTTAATGTTATTATCTCCGGGTTTTGTTGGGGCATCATCATCATTCTTTTTTAAATATATGGCAACTGCACCACCGGGTGCCCCGCTGCCAACCCCCGCAAACCCTGCTTCATAATATTTTATCAATGCCACATCTTTCATTCGGATGGAGGCCAGGTTTGCCACTGATGCAGGTGCCTCATTAAGTAATGTTTCTACCCGCCACATGCCACCACCGCCAAGGCTAAAATTCTTTCTGTTTACAAATGCGCCCCCGGAAAGTTGTATGGAATTTATATGGTCTTTATATAGTCTACAACACTCAGCGAAGTTTCATTAAAGGATGATTAATATTATCCAATACAATTTTACCGGATGAACGGAACATTCCACTGCTGTATGTTTCATTAACTTTATCAACTGCCCGATCGCCTTTTTTTACTACTACAACTTCCTGTAGCTGTTTTATTTTTTCAACTGGTAAAATTGTAAATGCTTTTTGCTGGTAAATATTGTTTGGTAAGAGATTAGATCGCATTGATCTTTCAGGCACCATCTGAAAATAGGATACTGAATCGCTGCTCCTTTTATCGGGATAAATTATTATATCCTTCGTGTGACCGCCATCAGAGGTGTACTTATAATAAAGTTTAGCCTCACCAAATATTAAGAGCGAATCCAAAACAAACCGTCCCCGGGCATCAACCGATATTTTCAATTTTTGTGTTGTTGAATCCTCAGATACGATCCCGAGATCAAGCGATCCTTTACTAACTGCACGTCCGGTTTTAATATCACTTACAACGCCTGTTACTGTTATTAAATAATCATCTCCTGTTTTTTGTGCAGCCCTAGAAGTTTTTGTTACATTATACCGGCTCCAGCCATGTATCATCATAACATTATCTAGTGCCTCCTTTGTTTTATTATCAGTATTTCTAAAATACCAGGCTGCATTATAAATATAACCTTTCAAATCACTTGTTAGCAGCAAGCCCGAATGAATATTTTCTTTATCAGGATATATATTTGCTTCAGCATCTGTAATGCTAATTGAGCAACTCGTTTGTATTTCAGCAGGAAGCTTGATACTATACTTATTTGCTCCCCTTTTTAAAGTGTCCATACGAATAACTTCAAACCCTGCATCCCGTTTATATTCCACATTATTCACAAATGATAACCGTTCTGCCAATGGCACACCCTCATTGCTTAACACAGTTAATTGTAAAATACCGGAAGGGAGATCATTTGTTTTTAAATGGCCTCTAAGCGCTAATTCTTTACCGAAGAAAATTTTATTTTCGTAAACTATCTCATGGTTTAAACGTACCACAAGATGTATACTTTCCATATTGGTTTTTCTGTTTCGTGCCAATTCATAAACCTTTCCCTCGGGTTCATCTGCAACCATTAAATTTATCCCTGTGGATACAACGTCAGGCAGTGGATAAGTAAGGGTTTTTCCGTTAATTTCTGCTTCGGCCAAATATTTTTGGCCCAACCGTGGCTTAAAAGAAAATTTTCCTATGCCATGCTGAACGCTTCTAAAGTTGCTACAACTGCATCATTACTCGATTTTATCACACCGTTTACCTCTGCCGGATTACCTTTCTCATCTGTTGCCTTAAAACCTACTTGTGTAAATATGCTGTCAATTAAATTACCGCTTTCCGGAAAAAACTGAATTGATATTTTTTTAGGTACAATAGTATCTTTTATTTTAACACTTGGGTTATATATATAAATATTTTTTGAGTAAATCAAATCGTTGTTGGTAGCGGTTGCAGGAGTTACAGCCCTTATCGTATAAAATCCTTCTGTAAGTGCACTGCTAAGATTAATATTCCCTTTTGCAGTAGCGCCGCTTAATGGATATTTTTTTATTTCTGTTATTTTACCAAACGGATCTATTAATTGAAGATAAAGATTCTGACTGCCCACAGAAGGTAAGCCTTTATCATATAAATAGCACTTGAACCAAATGGTTTCACCTGCAGCGTAATATGGTTTATCATAATGAATATAAATTTTTTCATTGCTATGATAGGATGTATCTGCCGGCATATTCATTTGCGCAGAAAGACCGGTTACGTAAGTGAGCAGGATGAATACTTGTAGGATACGCAGGTAATATTTTTTCATCAAAACAAAATTTGTATATCTAAATATAAAACATATAATTATTAAATATGGCCGGCTTTAATACTAATGTCCTCATAACTATTTTAATATCTTGCAGAAAAGTTATTGGGAATGTTAAGTAAGAAAAAAATTTTAATAACAGGAGGTGCCGGTTTTATTGGCAGTAATTTAATTGATTTTTTACTTGATACAACTGATCACGAAATTACCTGCATAGATAATTTTGATGATTTCTATGATCCTGATCGTAAAAGAAAAAATATAGCGCAACATTTTGCAAACCCGGCTTTTAAATTGATTGAAGCCGATATTACAGATCAGAATTTAATTTCATTATTAGATGATCAATATGATACGATCGTACACCTGGCTGCAAAGGCTGGAGTAAGACCGAGTTTGCAAAATCCTGTACTTTACCAGCATGTTAACGTGGTAGGGTTGCAAAATATTTTGCAAATAGCCCATGTAAAATCAGTTAAACAATTCGTATTTGCATCTTCCAGCAGTGTTTATGGTATTAATCAAAATTATCCCTGGAAGGAAAGTGATACAGATCTAATACCTGTAAGCCCTTATGCTTCTTCGAAAATTGCAGGTGAATGGCTTGGCAAAACAACCAGTGAATTATATGATATAAGATTTATTGCCCTTAGGTTTTTTACTGTATATGGCCCACGCCAGCGTCCAGACCTTGCCATTAATACTTTTGCCAATAACATAATAAAGGAGGAGCCAATAAATTTTTTTGGTGATGGAAATACCTTAAGAGATTATACCTACATATGGGATATTGTACAGGGTATAGTAGCTGCATTGGAATATGAAAAATCTAAATTTAAAATTATTAACTTAGGCAATAATCATCCCGTTACCTTGTCATATTTGGTGTCCAGCCTGGAAAAAATTTTAAACAGGAAAGCTATTTTAAATATACAGCCCCAGCAGCAGGGAGATGTACCGGTTACCTGTGCTGATATTACAAAAGCAGCCCAATTACTTAATTATAAACCGCAAACAAAATTAGAAGATGGTCTTAAGCTTTTTATTGACTGGCTATTAAGCGAAAAAAAAATGCAGGATATATTGTAGATCTTCTAAGAAGGGATTATTTAGCTACCATTTTTAAGTAATCACCATAGCCGCTTTTTTTAAAATTTTCTGCTAACTGCAAAAGTGTTTTTTTATCAATAAAATTCATTCTGTATGCAACTTCTTCCGGGCAGCCTATTTTAAACCCCTGGCGCTTTTCAATAACTCGTACAAACTCGGAAGCATCATGCAGCGAATCAAATGTTCCGGTATCCAGCCACGCCACACCCCTGTCTAAAACGCCAACTTTTAATTTTTTATTTTTAAGGTAAGTTTTATTTACATCTGTAATTTCATATTCTCCTCTTGATGACGGGGGGATTTTTTTGGCTATATCCACCACATCATTATCATAAAAATATAACCCGGGTACTGCATAATGTGACTTTGGTTTTTTTGGTTTTTCTTCAATGCTGATTGCTTTAAGATCTTTATCAAACTCAACTACGCCATATCTTTCAGGATCACTAACCTGGTAGGCAAATATTACCGCACCTTCGGGATTAACTGAGTTTTGCAGAAGCTGTGTTAACCCGCTGCCATAAAAAATATTATCACCCAATACCAGGGCAACCGCATCTTTGCCAATAAATTTTTCGCCTATTACAAATGCCTGTGCAAGTCCGTTGGGCACCTCCTGAACCGCATAGCGCAATATGCATCCCCATTGCGAACCATTGCCCAATAACTTTTTAAATTGTGTTTGATCTTCGGATGTGGTTATTATCAAGATCTCCTTAATTCCCGCCAGCATTAGTGTGCTTAGCGGGTAATAGATCATTGGTTTATCATAAATAGGCATCAGCTGTTTACTTATACCCATAGTTATAGGATACAATCTTGTACCCGAGCCGCCTGCTAAAATTATTCCTTTCATTATCGCTTATGATATTGTGTTTCGTAATATTTTCGATAATTACCGCTTGTTACATGCTGCAGCCATTCAGTGTTATCCAGATACCAGTCAATGGTTTTTGATAATCCTTCTTCAAATTGTAAAGACGGTTTCCAACCTAATTCATTTTTTAATTTGGTAGCATCTATAGCATACCGCATATCATGACCTGCCCTGTCTTTTACAAAAGTTATCAATTTTTCCGATGTGCCTTTATCCTTGCCCATTTTTATATCCATTTGCCTGCAAAGTTCTT
This sequence comes from Chitinophagales bacterium 65-1, assembly GCA_002050465.1. Lineage (GTDB taxonomy): Bacteria > Bacteroidota > Bacteroidia > Chitinophagales > Chitinophagaceae > Ginsengibacter. The sequence continues at coordinate 3,797 of MWYX01000042.1, read as the reverse complement.
TTATAATAGCAATATTTGTCCATTCATTATGGCCGCCTATATTATACGTTTCGCCGGTTTTGCCTTTATGAAAGATAACATCAATTGCCTTTACATGGTCTTCAACAAAAAGCCAATCTCTTATATTTTCCCCTTTTCCATAAAGGGGTAATGGCTGTTCATTTAAAATATTGTTTATACAAAGTGGAATTAATTTCTCAGGAAAATGAAACGGCCCGTAATTATTAGAGCAATTGGAAATTATTACAGGCAATTTATATGTATGATAAAATGCCCTTACAAAATGATCGGATGACGCCTTTGAAGCAGAGTAGGGGCTGCGTGGATCATAAGAGGTATCTTCAGTAAAGTAACCTTCTGCACCCAACGACCCGTAAACTTCATCTGTAGAAATATGATAAAATAATTTGTTTGTAGTATCATGTTTCCAGTTTTCTTTTGCTGCCTGCAATAAAATAACAGTACCCACCACATTTGTTGTAACAAAAGCCAATGGCTCTGAAATGGATCGATCAACATGGCTTTCCGCAGCACAATGTAATACAGCTGTGAATTTAAATTCTTCAAAAATTTTCTTTATTAATTCTGCGTTGGTTATATCGCCTTTAATGAAAGTGTAATTGGAATTATTTTCTATATCTTTTAAATTTTCGAGGTTGCCTGCGTACGTTAAATCATCCAGGATTACAATTTTATACTCCGGGTATTTAGTTACGAATAAACGGGTAAGGTGCGATCCTATAAACCCTGCCCCTCCTGTAATTAAAATGGTGTGATTCATTATAAGGATTAATGTTTCATTTAGTACAATTATGCATTCATAAAAAGGAATAAGAATTATTAACTTTCTTCTACATCATAATTGCCAAACCTGTTTGTTTTAAAAACTTTTATAGTTTCATTATTATTAGTCAGCATATCGTTTTTTTGCGGGCTATATTCACTTTCGTAAGAGTTAACCAATAATAGGCCTCCATAGCCTTTTATCAGAAATTTTTTATCAGTAAATACTTCAACTATCTTGCCCGGCGGTACATTTTCTGTTTCATAATCTATGAGGTCAAATATTTGTGCATCATAAATAATTAATTTTTTATTCCCGATGTAAGTAAAAGCTCCGTTAAAGGGGGGAGCAACAGCCCTTATTAATCTTTCTATTCTAAATACATCATCATCCCAATCAATAATTCCATCTGAAGGATTTCTTTTAGGGTAGTATGTTGGTTTTATACCGGGTTGTTTTGTTAATGTAAAGCTGTTATTTACAATCGCATTAAGATTTTTACTTATGAGGCATTTCATTGCCAGGGTATTTTTAAAATGCATTGTTTCTGCTGTATCCCGGTCATTAATGGAGAATTTAAAAGTATCTAAAACATCACCTGAATCAATACCTGCATCATACTTAAACAGGTTTGTATAAAACACTTTCCGCCCTTCAATTATAGACCAATTCATTGGAGAACGTCCACGGCCCAAGGGAAGGTTCATACTGCTGCCATGCATACCAAAGCAACCAATAGAAATATTTTGTAAAATTTGCTCAGGTATTAACCGTTGCCAGCCAATTACAAAAGCAACATCAATTTGTAAAGCATTTATTTCAGCGATATCTTTTTCACTTTTTAAATTATAGGAATGAGCAGCATAACAATGGATTTTAATTTCACTGCAATAGGATTACAGAACCGTAAAATCTGCCACTTCATTTTTTTCAGCAAGCCAGGGGCCTATGGTTACCAGGTGATTTAAATTTATTGTTCTGCATAAAAAGTCTGCAATAAACTGGGTAGTTTGCTTACAGCCGAAAATGGCTATTTTTTTATCAGAGCTGATCATAGATTTTTGCAAATGGTGAACAGTTATTTAAAAAATGATTTTTTAACTGCATGGTCCGGTTATAATAATAAAGTTTCATTTTATCATCTGTACTTATTTCTTCTGAAGATAACATCCACCATACAGGATGAATTAAGATTTGCAGATTTTTCTTTTCTTTAAATTCTTCAGAATCGAAAGGGTGGCCCAACCGCCATTCACCTGTTGAATCGGCAAAGTATTTTATATCCTTAACAAATTTTGATTGGTACGTATGCTCAATACCGTTAATCGTTCGGTCATTTTTAAGAAAAAAACTATTTGGCCTGTGTATGCTTATGATATTGATCTTTACATCGAACAGATCTTCAAAATAATCTATCTCCCGCTTGAAACCCTTTTTAAAATCATCATATACCAATGGATCAAAATGCACGCTAATGCTATGGCCCAAATCTTTAATGCGTTGTATATGTTCGTAATTACTTTTTGACGCTATGTTATATGATTCGCTGGAGATCAAAAAAAAGTATGTGGACTTTATATTATGGCTGCTTTCAACCAATGCCATTTCATAAGCCAGTTTACAATCAAAATCTATATCATGCCTTAAAATAACGGCATTTTCATGATGCTTATCTACCTCATTAAAAAAACAGGATGTATAGTTATTAAAAACCAGCTTTTGTAAAAAAAGTCCGTAATTATATGTATGGTGATTGTTCTTCATTTATCAAGCCGTAATAATTGTACACCCGGTTTTGGGTATTATTGTTTTATAATTTATAAACGCTGTTATTTTTCAAAAGATATTTTTTGCCGCTTTCGCTGCAGACAGCATTTCCATTTTCGTCAAAATTTAATTTAATGCCATATTCGCTTACCCACCCTGATTGCCTTGCAGGGTTGCCAATGACCAGTGCATATGGTGCAACCTCTTTCGTTACTACGGCACCGGCGCCTATAAAAGAAAACTCACCGATGTTATTACCGCAAACAATAGTGGCATTGGCTCCTATTGAAGCCCCTTTTTTCACCAGGGTTTTTTTATATTCATGTTTACGTAATACAGCGCTGCGTGGGTTAATAACATTTGTAAATACCATTGAAGGCCCAAGGAAAACATCGTCCTCACAAATTACACCTTCATAAATAGAAACATTGTTTTGAACCTTTACATTTCTGCCCAATGTTACTCCGGGGGAAACCACCACGTTCTGCCCGATATTACAATTCTCACCGATAATACAACCGGGCATTATATGGCTGAAATGCCAGATTTTTACACCTGCCCCTATCTCACATCCTTCATCTACCACGGCAGTTTGGTGTGCAAAAAACTTTTGGTTCATAGCTCAAATTATAAGTTTGCAATATTACGCAATATCAGGCGAGGAAAATAAAAGTTGGGTTAACATTTCCACCTTTAATTCTATAATATATTGATGTTGAGGTAAGAGAAATTACCTTTGCCGTCATGCATTACGCTTCTGTTGAAAATATTAGTAAATCTTTCGGTATTAGAACACTTTTTAAGAACATAAGCTTTTATGTGGAAGAGGGCGATAAAATTGCTTTTGTAGCTAGAAATGGCACCGGCAAATCTACCTTGTTAAAAATAATAGCGGGGCTGGATTCGGTGGATACAGGAACTGTTTGGGTTCACAAAGATGTAAAGGTTATAATGCTGCAACAGGATACGGCATTTGAAAATAATAAATCAATTTGGGATAATATTTTGAGAATGGATAACCCCATTGTGAAAGTGGTTAAGGAATATGAAATGTATTTGGAAGATGGCGGGCATGATGAAGAAAAGTTAAACAACCTTATTGAGCAGCTTAGTGAATTAAATGCATGGAATTTTGAAAGTGATCTTAAACAAATTTTAGGTAAGCTAAACCTCCATCATTTAAATGAACCGGTTAAAAACTTAAGTGGCGGACAAAGAAAGAGAGTTGCTCTTGCACAGGCATTGG
>MWYX01000009.1 GCA_002050465.1 Chitinophagales bacterium 65-1 | reverse complement strand
CCTCAACACATCACTCAATACCACCGCTAACTTTACAGGATCATCCACTGCCCAAAAGTGCATAAAAAATAATCGTGGCTGCTCAAACAGCATATGGCTGTGCAATGCAGTTACTACAATATTTCCTTTGGTGAGCATTTTATGAACCGTATTTACCTCGCTTGGTATTAATACAAAATCCCCGGTAACTGCTGCTTTATTACCTACCTTTTGAAAATTAATTACGGTGTTAACACCAAAATTTTCAGGTATCTCCATTCCCGCATCCATTATTCTTTCATTTCTGGGTACACTGAATTTTAAAATATTCCCTTCTCTTTTACCGGTATACCCTAACGTATCTTCCATTCTCCCCCAATCTGTTGTTTGAGATGTATCAGTATAACTGGCATGTAAAGGTGTTGCCGTAACTGATAACACCTCCTTCAATTTGCTGAATAATTCCATTGGGTTACCCATACTCATTACATGCAGGTACATTATTTTTGGTTTTTCACCAAGCAGGTGGTTATGTATTGCAGCAATATCTATCCCTTTTTCATCCAGCTTCTTTAATACATTTTTAAATTCCGATTCCAGTAAAACAACATCTCCCATTAACATCCCCGAGCTTCCGGCGGAATCATGCGGCATAAATGCAAACCACGTGGTAAATGCCAGTCTGGGATCAATCTTATTTCCTTCAAGTATAACAGTAAGATCCTGGCGTGGAAAAGAGAACTTATAATATCCATTTTCTTTTGATGGCATCTTTCCAAAAATATTTTCTATACCTGCAGGTAAGGATTCTATTTTTTTATAGTCAGATTTCGTCCCGGTACTAAGCTCGGGCAGTAATTTTGGTGGTAATTGCCTTTTGTTTTCAGTTGCAGAAGGAGTGGAGGGCTGATCTGAATTACAGGAAATAAGGAATATCAACATAATTATATAAGAATATTTCTTTAACATAAACATATTTCTTTTACAAAATTTACATAAATCTAATCTTCTTTGCTCATTATTAAATGAGAAGCATTCATATTCTGTAATTTCACATTATGAAGCACCTGACAGCGCTGAATAAATACTTCTGGAAATATAAATGGATGTTTTTAATGGGAATAATTTTTATTATTCTCTCTAACTACTTTCGTATTCTTTCTCCCCAGGTTACAAAATATGTACTCAATACGGTAGAGTATTCTCTAAAAAATGAAAACAAAGTAAATGCCAACATTACGGCAAATTATGATCCGCTTGTAAAAAAAATATTTATACAGAACCTGGAAACTTCCTCTCTAAATAATAAAATATTTGTTTGTGGCATCATACTATTAGTGCTGGCTTTAGTAAGCGGATTTTTTATGTTTCTTATGCGGCAAACTATTATTGTAATGAGCCGGCACATTGAATACGAACAAAAGAATGAAATATATCACCATTACCAAACATTAGATACCAATTTTTATAAAACGCATAGCACGGGTGATATGATGAGCCGTATTTCAGAAGATGTAAGCCGCGTTAGAATGTATTCTGGTCCTGCATTAATGTATATAATTAACCTTGCCGCAACCATTGGTTTCTCCGTTTTTTATATGCTTAAAGAAAATACTGAACTTACGATGTATGTGCTGTCGCCCTTACCCGTATTAGCATTTGGTATCTATTATGTTAATACAATAATCAATAAAAAAAGCGACAGGATACAATCCCTTCTTTCCGACCTTACCACAAATGCACAGGAATCTTATTCCGGAATAAGAGTAATAAAATCTTTTGTTCAGGAAAAAGCAATGATTGGCTTTTTTGATAAGAACAGCGAAGACTATAGAAAAAATGCTATCTCTCTTGCAAAAACGGAAGCCATTTATTTCCCTTCTATTTCTTTATTGATTGGCCTTAGTACCTTAATTACTATATTGATAGGGGGTATGTATGTTATTAACGGGCAGATAAGCATAGGTGTTATCGGCGAATTCGTAATGTACATTCTGCTGCTTTCATTCCCGGTAAGTGCAATAGGGTGGACGGCAAGTATGATACAACGAGCAGCCACATCCCAACGCAGAATAAATGAATTTCTTCATACCCAACCCACTATCCAAAATAGTAAGACTGCGGAGCAAATAATGGTAAAGGGGAATATAGATTTTAATTCTGTTGATTTTACGTATCCGCATACCGGTATTCATGGAATAAAGAACTTTAGTTTAAAAATAAAAAAGGGCCAAAAAATAGCTATAGTTGGAAAAACAGGCTCGGGAAAATCAACCATTGCACAGCTTTTATTGAGAATGTATGATCCACAGCATGGCGATATTTTGTATGATGGTATCTCTATAAAAAAAATTGATCTTCAATCGTTACGTGCCCAGGTTAGTTATGTGCCCCAGGATGTTTTTTTGTTTAGCGACACGATAGAAAATAATATAAGCTTCGCAGCGCAACATGAGGGTGAAAAAATTAAAGAAGCTGCATCAAGTGCTGTAATCCAAAATGAGATTGAACAGCTTCCGCAAAAATATAAAACAATAATAGGGGAGAGGGGCGTTACACTAAGCGGAGGCCAGAAGCAACGGATATCTATTGCAAGGGCACTGATGAAAGAACATGAAATTGTAATTTTTGATGATTGCCTGAGTGCTGTGGATGCAAAAACAGAAAGGGAAATTATTAATAACCTCCATAATTATTTGCAACATAAAACGGCTGTTATTATAACCCATCGCATATTTTCTTTATTTAATTTTGATAATATAATTTTATTGAAGGATGGCGCTATAGCAGAGCAGGGAACGCATACGGAATTATTAAGCAAAAATGGTTTTTATGCGGAAATGTATGCCCATCAGCAAAAGCAGGAAAAGAAGCAACAGGAAGGGGTATAAGCAGAGTAAAAGTGGCGTCCGGCAGGAAAAGAAGATGCAGGAGAGGAGACATAAGCAGAGTAAAAGTTTTGCTATTACAAAAACAAATTTATCTTTGCTACATATAAAGTTTAACCTTTAAAATATATACAGTGGCGTACGAGAATAATGATAAAAAGATGGAAAGCGTTTATAGCGCAAGAATAAGAGCCGGAAAGCGCAGAACTTACTTCTTTGATGTGAGGGCTACACGTGCTAATGATTACTATTTAACTATTACGGAAAGCCGTAAAAGATTTAATGAAGATGGATACGACAGGCATAAAATCTTTTTATACAAAGAAGATTTTAATAAATTTTTAAGAGGCCTTAGCGAATCCATAGAATATGTAAAAACAGATTTGATGCCTGATTTTGATTTCGATGCATTTAATCATGATACCCCATATGAGGGAGGTGAGAACAATGAAGGTTCACAAAATATTACCTCAGAAAATAATGTTGCTCCTGAAGAGTCTGATGCTAAAGAGATTGATAGTTCTGCTACCGGAATTGCACCTGCTGCTACACCAGAACTTGATGTAAAGCCAAAAGATGAGGAAGTAGATAAATGGTGAGCAAACCAGAACCAAATGCTTAGATCCCTCCCCAATAGCGGAGGGATTTTTATTTTTTGTAGTAGGGCTCAATTAAGCTTTCTGATGGAATGAGTTTTTGTTCCGGAAATGCATTAGGCATTTTTTTATACCCTTTAAGATTCGATTTTGCAATAGGCATATTTGAATTTATATCAGGAACCAGACAAGGCAGGTTATATAATGGGAGGGTATACACTTTTCCTTTTTTAGTCTCGTACAAAAATTTTGCCTGCGTTTTGGGAAGACTATCAACTACAAGAGTTCGTTGTTTTGTAACGGGGGTAAGTATTTCATCTAAGGGTTGTATAAACTCTTTCCCATTTAGCTTTTGATATAAATACATTTTTTCCGATAGAAAATCCATCATCATAAAAGTTCCTACTTTTTTGGGATCTGTCAAAAGCTTATAATCTATTTTATCAAAATATTTTTCGGGATTATATTTAAAAGATTCGTCAGAATTTTTTTTAATTTTAAGTAATAGTGATTGTGATTTCGCCATGTTTATAGTTATTAAAAGAAAACAAAAAACAATTGAATATTTCATATTGTAATATTTTTCTGAATTACAATTTAATAAATTCTATTCTAAAAATCCTCTAATCCTATAAATCTTAGTTCTGACTACTGTCTCAACTGTTTAAACGCATTAATCAACCCGTTAGTAGATGCATCATGAGAGGTAATATCTGACTCAGTTTCTAATTCAGGAAGTATTTTTTTGGCGAGTTGTTTTCCCAGCTCAACACCCCATTGATCAAAGCTGTAAATATTCCAGATAACTCCCTGAACGAAAATTTTATGTTCATAAAGAGCAATTAACTCTCCCAAAGTAAAAGGAGTGATCTTTTTTATGAGGAAGGAATTCGTTGGCCTGTTTCCTTCAAAAGTTTTATAAGGTATTAATGCTGCAGGAACATTTTCTGCTGCTAATTCTTCCTTCGTTTTACCATTCATCAGTGCTTCTGTTTGTGCAAAAAAATTGCTCAATAATATTTTATGGTGAAGGCCAAGAGGGTTATGTGTAATTACAGGTGCAATAAAATCACAAGGAATTAACTGTGTTCCCTGGTGTATCAATTGATAGAATGCATGCTGGCCATTAGTTCCGGGTTCTCCCCATATTACAGGGCCTGTTGAGTAATTTATTTTTTCCCCGTTTCTGTCAACAAACTTCCCGTTGCTTTCCATATTTGCCTGTTGAAAATATGCAGCAAAGCGGTGCATGTATTGATCATAAGGTAGGACTGCTTCTGACCTGGCACCATAAAAATTCAGATACCAAATGCTTATCAATCCCATTAATACAGGGATGTTTTTATCGAATGATTTTTCCTGAAAATGTTTATCTATTTCATGAGCACCTTTTAAAAGCTCTTCAAAATTATCATAGCCAATGGTTAAAGCAATCGATAAGCCGATAGCACTCCACATGCTATACCTTCCTCCAACCCAATCCCAAAATACAAACATGTTCTCTTCATCAATTCCAAACTCTTTTACAGCCTGTGAATTAGTACTTAATGCCACAAAATGCTTTGCAATAAATTTTTCATCCAATGCTTCTTTTAAAAACCATTCTCTCGCAGTATAAGCATTGGTAATTGTTTCCTGCGTAGTAAATGTTTTAGAGGCAATAAGAAATAATGTTTTTTCCGGAGTCGCTTTTTTTAATACTTCAGCAATATGACTTCCATCAATATTGCTAATAAAGTAGCACTGAATTCCTTTAACCCAATAAGGCTTTAAAGCTTCCGTTACCATTACCGGCCCAAGATCACTGCCACCTATACCAATGTTTACTATATATTTTATTCTTTTACCCGAATAGCCCTTCCATGTTCCATCGTGTACTTTCCTGCAAAAATCATTCATCTGTCCAAGTACTTTTTTAATTTCCGGCATTACATCTTTCCCATCCAGTAAAACAGGTTTACCTGAGAAATTTCTTAAGGCCGTATGCAGAACCGCACGATCTTCTGTTTCATTGATTTTTTCTGCATTAAACATTGCTTCAATAGCAGAAGGTAATTCGCATTCTTTTGCCAGTTGTAATAAGAGTTGTACTGTTTTATCTGTAAGTATATTTTTAGAATAATCCCAGATAATATCCGGGATAGATAGAGAATATTTTGTAAACCTGTTATCTTCTTCTTTAAATATTTCTTTAAGATGGGTGTGTTTTATTTCCTCATAATGATTTTTTAATTGCTTCCATGCGGCTGTTGTGGTAGGATTTACTTTTGGGAACATAGGTAGGATATTTTAATTAATTATAGGTAAGTTATTGTCTCCAGCATTTGCTTTATCATTTCCTCGGTTACGTCCAGGTGAAACACCATCCTTATTTGATTTGAGGATATTGGCAACACCTTTATGTCATATTTTTTTAAAGCTCCGGCAAAAGAATTAGCTGAGTAAAATTCTGCTAACACCTCAAATATGATAATATTGGTTTCAACAGGAAGCATTTTACCTGTAAATTCTTTTTTCAATAGTGCTTCCGCAACCCGCTTCGCATGGATATGGTCAACTTCTAATCTCTGAATGTTATGTTCCAACGCATAAATACCGGCAGCAGCCATAAATCCGGCCTGTCTCATACCTCCACCAAAAACTTTTCTTACCCTTCTTGCCTGTTTTATTAATTCTCTATTGCCTAACAAAACACTTCCTATGGGGGTTCCCAAACCTTTGCTTAAACAAATAGATATACTGTCGAAAATTTCCCCATATTGTTTCGGAGACTCATTGGTTGTTGACAAAGCATTAAATAACCTGGCCCCATCTAAATGGAGCTTTAAATTATTTAAAAGACAGATCTCTTTAACTCTTTGAATATCAGTAAATTCATAACAACTACCCCCTCCCCGGTTGGACGTATTTTCTAAAGAAACCAAACTGGTTCTTGGTTTATGAACATCATCAGGATTAATCGAGTTTAAAATTTGTTCTGCTGTAATTTTTCCCCTTTCCCCATTTATAGCTTTTACCTGCGCTCCTGAATTAAAGGCTATTCCGCCACCCTCATAAATATAAACATGGCTAAGCTTGTCACATATAACTTCATCCCCGGGCTGCGTATGGCATTTTATAGCAATTTGATTGGTCATAGTTCCGGTGGGGCAAAAAAGGGAGGACTCCATGTCAAACATTTCAGCCGATAACGATTCCAGTTTATTTACGCTTGGATCTTCTCCAAAAACGTCGTCTCCTACTTCAGCAGAAAACATTGCCTGTAGCATCCCCGGGCTGGGTTTGGTAAATGTGTCTGATCTTAAATCTATCATTTCTGAACCATGATTTATGGGATTATAAAGATTAACAGGATAAAATAAAGCGAATTTAAAACATTACTAATTACCACTCTTAATCTTATTAATCCGAAAATCATAGAAATCAAGGTTCAAGACAGTTTTTGAGTTCAAAAGCTATGAAATACGGAATTTGAATAGTAAATTTGCATTAATGATTCTAAAGATTGGATACTCCTTAACTTATCTTTTGCAACATTTCCCCAACCTATTCTGTCAATATAAGAGTTTAGTTAATTAATAATAAATATACATGAGGCAACTTAAAATTGCTACGCAGATTACCAATCGGGACTCACAAGCGGTAGAAAAGTATCTGCAGGAAATTTCTAAAATTGGGATGATAACCCCGGAAGAGGAAACTATATTAGCACAGAAAATTAAAATGGGCGACCAGAGAGCTTTAGAGCGCCTCACAACAGCCAACCTACGTTTCGTAGTTTCAGTTGCAAAACAGTACCAGCACCAGGGTTTATCATTAAGTGATTTGATCAACGAGGGTAACCTCGGCTTAATTAAAGCGGCACAACGCTTTGATGAAACAAAAGGTTTCAAATTTATCTCATACGCAGTTTGGTGGATTCGCCAGTCCATTTTACAGGCGTTGGCAGAGCAGGGCAGATTAGTCCGCCTGCCTCAAAACAAAATTGGCACCTATAACAAAGCAAATAAAGCCTATATGGCTTTTGAACAGGAACATGAAAGAGAACCTTCTACAGAAGAGCTTTCCGAAATTCTTGAAATGAGCGAAACAGAAATTAATAACATTTTCCAAAGCAACACCCGTCACACTTCATTAGATGCACCGGTGCATGAAGCTGAGGATGTAGCAATGGGTGACCTTTTAAAAGGCCCAGGCGAAACTGATGAAGATGTAATGCACGATTCATTGAAAAATGAAATTCGCCGTGTATTAAAATCTCTTAGTCCACGTGAGGCTGAAATTGTAAATGCCTATTTTGGTTTGGACGGTGAAAACGGTACAACCATTGAGCAAATTGGTCAGAAATATGATCTTACCAAAGAGCGTATCCGCCAGATAAAAGAAAGAGCCATCAAGCGTTTACAGAAAGCAAGATACAGCAGCGCTTTAAAAGCTTATTTAGGTTAAAATTCTTAGAACAATCTTAATAAAGCCCTTCAATTTTTTTGGAGGGTTTTTTATTTTATCTTAACCATGATTTATGTTCTATAATCCGTAAACTTTTTTAAACCTCTTAAACTTCTAAACATTAAACCTTAAAAGTTTTTTGTAACCTCTTAAATGTATATTTGAATTTTATTTTTTATGGAGAATAACAACACCAATGAACACATAAATTGTTTAATTATTGGCTCGGGACCTGCCGGATATACAGCAGCAATTTATGCGGCAAGAGCCAACCTGAAACCGGTTTTGTACCAGGGAATACAGCCGGGAGGGCAGCTTACTATTACAACGGATGTTGAAAATTATCCCGGATATCCCGATGGAATCCAGGGGCCTGATATGATGATAAATTTTGAAAAGCAGGCTAAAAGAATGGGCACAGATATACGCTATGGATTGGCAACCAATGTTGATTTTACAGCACCACCTTTTAAAGTACAGATTGATGAAGAAAAATGGCTAGATGCCGATACAGTTATTTTAAGTACAGGCGCCAGTGCAAAATGGCTGGGCCTTGAAAGCGAACAACGTTTAAATGGTTATGGCGTTAGTGCCTGCGCAGTATGTGATGGATTTTTTTTTAAAGGAAAAGAAGTTGCCATTGTTGGTGCAGGTGATACAGCAGCAGAAGAGGCTTTGTATTTAAGTAAAATATGCAGTGTAATACATATGCTGGTAAGGAAAGCAGAAATGAGGGCCAGTAAAGTAATGCAGGAAAGGGTATTGAAAACACCTAATATAAAAATTTACTGGAACACAGAGGTAGATGAAGTTTTAGGAGATAATAAAGTTGATTCAATTAGAATAAGGAATAATGTTACCGAAGAAAAAATGGTGATTCCGGTAAGTGCTTTTTTTGTAGCTATCGGGCATACTCCAAACTCGCAGATATTTAAAGGATGGCTTGACATGGATGAAAGCGGGTATATTAAAACCATTGCGGGAACATCAAGAACAAATATTGAAGGTATATTTGCTGCAGGTGACCTTCAGGATAAAGTTTACAGGCAGGCAGTAACAGCCGCCGGTACAGGATGTATGGCGGCATTGGATGCGGAAAGGTATTTAAGTGCCCGCTAACTCCCTGAAGTGCTGATTTGATTATTTTTTTAAAATTAATATTCAACCTGCCTACCGGACAGGCAGGCACTCAACAAACAACACTCAATATTCAAGTAAACCCTAAACCCTAAACCTTGATCACAATCCATTTATATAATTTAAAATTTTATTCTTATCACGGAGTACAGGAAGAAGAAAAATTGTTGGGAAATGAATATGAGGTGAATGCTGAGGTTCAGTTTCATGAAGAACATGAAATAATTAATTCCCTATCTCAAACGATAAATTATGTTGAGATTTTTGAAATAATAAAGGAAAGAATGCTTATTCCATCGAAGCTATTAGAAACAGTTGTAATGGATATTGGTAATACAATTCATGAAAAATATGATTACGTAAGGCGAATTAATATATCACTCAAAAAAACCCATCCGCCTATTGAAGGAATTGAAGGATCTGTTGGTGTAAGCTGGCACAAAGAGTTCTAATTTTTTTTAGAATTAATCTTAAACTTTAATCCCTCTGACTTTAAGGCAGATTTTAGTTGGGTATTGACGTTTTTCGCATACCGTGTAATTCCAGTTGCCATTTTTTTTAATCAAACCAAATATACTTCCAATGAGGTATCGGTAGATTATACTTACCTCTGTCTCCTCTTCTTAAAGTAAGCTCTTCGCCTGTGTATTCTAAAATATCCATATCATGACTGGACATTGCATGTTCATCCAGCTTGTTGTACATCACTATCTCTTTAATATCTAATTCATAAGTAAATTGTTCAAAGTAAAGGTTGTAAGCATTTCCATAAGGTTCGTAATGATATTCACACAACTTGCTGCTTTACGAAGTTTAAATTTACCAGGTTTTGCAAAGTCATCCAAAATCTACTTGCTCCGATTTTACGGGTTTAGACAGCAGGAATCTTGCTTTCCCATCTACCGCTCTTAATAAACCAAAATGATACGGCAAATATTACTATCCAATAAATAATTTCATTTGTCCATGCCATTGTTAGAGACAGTTTGAACCTTACCATAATTATGTATATGTAAATGAGGTAACAAATTATTGCAATAAACTCTATCAATAAGTTCATTTTTGTTTTGCCTGTCCCTGTAACTGCATTAAGCCATATTACAGCCACACTCATTATAAGCATACCCAAAGAAACAATTCTAACCACAGGAATGGCTTCCTCAATAAAAGCATCGCTTTGATTAAATAATTGTAAGAACTGGACAGGAAATATATTTAATACAGCAAGCATAATAACAGCAGAAGAAATACTGAGAAGCATTATTTTATTTATAGCGTTTATTACTTTGTTTTGCAAACCCTGTCCAATTAAATTACTGATCATAATATTGGTAGTGCTTGCAAAGGCCCATATAAAAATTCCCACAAAGCCAAATACATTACGCATTGCATTTGATATGGCTTTTGCTCTTTCACCATAATTCTCTAATAAAATAAAAAATACCAACCATGTAATTAAACTTATTGAAAACTGGCCAACCAAAGGCGCTGCAATTTTCAAAATGGATCTGCTGGTTGTTTTGTGATATGAGAAATCAGAGAAGAGATTAAATTTCTTTTTTAATCCTTTTTTAAAAATTACGGTATACACTATTAACATCCCTGAAATTTCAGCAATTACAGATGCAACAGCAGCACCATTAAAACCCAATTGCGGAAATGAAAGTGCACCATAGATCAAAGTATAATCAAAAAAGATATTTATTAACGCTTCACCTATCATCCCAATCATCATAAACCTGCTATTGAGCGTACTTATTAAAAATGCATTGCCGCACTGAAATAAATATAAGAAGGGTAGGCCCAGTACCCGGATTCGTAAGAACTCTATTTCCATTTCAAAGTTCTCTGGCTTTATGTATGGCTTTAAGCAAAGGGGTGCAATAAACCATGTAATCAGCATCCCCGCTAATGCAAATTGTAAGGCAATACGCATTCCCTGGGCAAATACTTTGTTTATAGCTGTTATATTTCCTTCGCCTCCGTGCCTTGATATTAAAACCTGTAATGCATTGCTGAGTCCATTACCACTTATCATCAGGATCAAATAATATACCCCGGTGGTACCTGCATTTCCAAGCTCTCTTTCTCCCAGGCCTCCTAAAAAAATATTATTGGTAATAAAATTTATATTGGGAATTATAAGGGCAACAGAAACAGGCAATGCTATTTTTAATATTTGCCGGTTGGTTATTTTTACCTGTAAGCTTTTATCAATGGCGATGCTCATAAAAGTTTGCAAACATAATCCGTTAATCGGTTAATCAGTTACTTTGGTTTACACGTATAAGAGGATAAATTTTTATAAGGATTAACCTATTGTTGTAATTTGCCGCAAATAATTATTTCAGTTTTGAAGCCTGCTATTGAAATTATACCCGAAGCCATTTTTTTTCAGCAAACAAATCTGATTTGTGAGATAAGCACAAGCAGCTTTTCCTATGTTTTTGAAAATGATGTTGATAAAAAGTTTTATGGCCTGTCAGTTTTTTATTTTACTAAAGATGCTGATATTTCAGAGCAGTTAAAAAATATTTTTCATGAACAGCCTTTGCTAAGTAAAAACTATAAGAAAGTTTTTATATCGTTTACCGGAGAAGAATGTGTCTTGCTTCCTGAAGAATTATATGTATCCGGTGAAAATACTTTACTGCTCAATGATCTTTATGGAGATATTTATGATAATTCGATTGCAACTGATTTAATTGCAGATAAAAAAATATATAATGTTTACAGAATGCCTGTCAATCTTCATCGTGCAATAGTTGATCAGTTTCCTTTTGCGGCTATAAATCATCATTACTCTTTGTTGGCGAAACAAAATTTTACGCCGGAAGAATTGATAAGATTGATCTTTTACAAGGATACATTTATTGCTGTAGTTATTAAAAATAATGAATTACAACTCATCCACACTTACCCATACAGATCAGGTACTGATATTGTTTATCATTTACTGCATATTTGCCATCAATTTGATCTTGATAATATGCCTTTATATATAGGAGGGAGGGTGGAAGCAAATTCTGAATTACTTAGTGAGATCAGTAATTATTTTCCGAATATAAGATTTGATTCATTACCTGCAGAATATGAATTCGTGAAGGAACTTAAAGATCTCCCATCTCATAATTTCAGTTATTTGTACTCCCTTGCAGTATGCGTATAATCAGCGGTACACATAAGGGAAGAAAAATAACGCCGCCGGCGAAAATGCCATATACAAGACCAACTACTGATATAGCCAAAGAAGGACTTTTTAATATCATTGAAAATAATCTTGATATTTCAGTACTCAGGACACTTGATATTTTTGGTGGCACAGGCAGCATAAGTTATGAGCTGGCATCAAGAGGTGCGGCTGATCTTACTATTGTTGAAAAAGATCAGGTAATGTGTGAGTTTATTAAAAAGAATTCAGCCGTATTAGGTTTTCAAAATTTTAAGTTGATCAGGATGGATGTATTTAATTTTCTGCAACAATGTACTGAAACCTTTGATCTTATTTTTGCAGGTCCTCCGTATGCACTTACCACAATAGATGAGCTTCCAAAAATTATATTTAAAAAAAATATATTAAACCCCAATGGATGGTTTGTTCTGGAGCATACGCCTGCAAATAGTTATAAAACTTTTTCGCAGTTTAAAACCCAGCGAAACTATGGCACCACTGTTTTTTCTATCTTTATAAACAATTAAATACTTATTGTGACGAAGGCAGCACTGAGAAAAATATATAAAGAAAAAAGAAAACAGATTTCATGGAAGGACAAACAACGCTGGACAGACCTGATTCTTATTAATTTTCAAAAGCTCGATCTTCCTTTTATTAAGTGCGTTCATACCTACCTTGATATTAAAGATCAAAATGAAGTAGATACGGGAAACATAATCGGCTATCTGAGATTTAAGAATCCGGGATTAAAAGTTGTTGTACCTAAGATAAATTTAGATGTAGGGGAGATGAGGCATTATATTTTTAATGATGATGTTGAAATGAGTCCGAATTCATTCGGCATAATTGAACCTGTTAAAGGTGAAAAAGCAGATGCCGCTGAAATAGACCTTGTAATTACGCCCTTATTGGCATTTGACAAGAATGGTTATCGTGTTGGCTATGGCAAAGGTTTTTATGATAAATTTTTTGAGCAATGTAATAGCAATGTGATGCGGGTAGGACTTAGTTTTTTTGACCCCGAAGCCATCATTGATAACATCAATTCACAGGATATTCCGCTGCATTATTGTATAACGCCAAATGCTATTTATACATTTTAATAATTACACTATGAACATGCAACAGGAAACAGCTGAGAATACAGGCCGTTTTTATATTGATGAAGATAATGATACCAAAGCTGAACTAGATTACCGGGTAAAGGATAATACTTTACTAATACTGCACACAGAAGTTGATGAAAGCCTTGGTGGCAAAGGTATTGGCAAGCAATTGGTTTCTGCCGCAGTTGACTTTGCAAGAAAAAATTCGTTCATAATTAATGCAACATGTCCATTTGCAAAAAAAGTATTAGATAGAACAAAAGAGTTTGCGGATGTTTATAAAGCTGAAAAAAATTAAAGCTGATGCTAAAAAGTTTCAGATTTATTTTACTTCCATTGTCAGTATTATATGGTTTTATTATCTGGCTTCGTAATAAATTATACGACATAAATATTTTCAAATCTGCATCATTTAATTTCCCCATTATTTGCGTAGGCAATCTTGCCATAGGGGGTACCGGTAAAACACCTATGGTGGAATATCTTATAAGACTTTTGAAAGAGAATTATAAAACAGCCACCATGAGCAGGGGTTATAAAAGAAAAACAAAAGGTTTTGCCATAGCCGACAAAAATACAACTGCTTTAGACATAGGGGATGAACCAATGCAATTCTATAAAAAATTTCCTGATATAACAGTTTCTGTTGCTGAAGACAGGTTGGCTTCAATTCCTCAGTTACTGCATGATAAGCCTGCAACAAAAGTTATTATATTAGATGATGCTTTTCAGCATAGGCAGGTAAAAGCGGGGTTGAATATATTACTTACAGAATACAGGGATTTATTTACCAGGGATTTCATTTTACCGGCAGGTAATTTAAGAGATATAAAAGCCAGCTATAAAAGAGCGGATATAATTATTGTAACCAAATGTAAATCTCACCTTACTGAAGAAGAAAAAGATAAGCTGACAGATGAAATAAAGCCATTGCCTCATCAAAAAATATTTTTTACAAAAATTGAATATGGGAGTCCTTACCATTTATTTAATAAAAATGAGAAATTTTTATCGCCTGATACAAATATTTTATTGATATGTGGTATAGCTAATCCAAAACCCATAAAAGAGATATTAAATACATATGCTGCTACTTATGATATGATGCGGTTTAGAGATCATCATATTTTTACAATTGATGACTTAAGAGATATAAAAGATCAATTTGAAAAGATAGATTCAGAAAATAAAATAATACTTACTACTGAGAAAGACGGCGTTCGTCTTGCAAAGTTTGAAAGTGAATTAAAAGACTTTCCTGTTTATGTTTTTCCGATCAGGCATAAAATATTATTTGGAGAAGAAGAACAGTTTAATAATAATATTATTGATTTTATTAATCGCTACGACGTTAGCCATTATGCATCTAATTAAATCATATTCGTTTTCTTAATATTTAAGTCTACTATTGTTACATGATAAAAAAGAGTTTTAATTTTATTATAATTGGTTTATTTATAGCCTTGGGAACCATTGCTATTATTCTTACCGTTCTCTTCTAATTCACCTTCACTTAATCTAATTCAATTAATTTGCTTTAACGCTGTAATATAGGCAGTTATGCATTTCTTTCTTTGGGTTTAATGCAACTTAGCAGGCACTTGCTTAAAAAAACAGAATAATGAAAAGTCCTATAATTAAGCGTTATGTTAAGATTGGTTTGCAGGGTTTCTTAAGTTTATTTAAAAAGAAACCCAGTGTTTTAAATGTATCTGAGAGTGAAACGGATTTTGCAAAAATCCCTAATGATTTAACTTTTGGTAAAAAAGGAAGATATGAAAATGGACAGCCTTACAT
>MWYX01000006.1 GCA_002050465.1 Chitinophagales bacterium 65-1 | reverse complement strand
AATCAGTAGTTGTAGTTGAATCTGTTGATGAATCGCCACAAGCTGCAAAAATTGAAGCCACCGCGAATACTAAGAATACCTTTTTCATTTTTTTTATGAGGTTTTAATATGAATTAATTAATTAAGTGCTTTTTATACCCTAATTATAAAAAAGGTAACCCATGCAATTAGTCTATTTTTAGTCTTTTTTAGGGTTACTTTTCCCTTATCATTGTATTAATTATAGTCTTGTGAATATATTGGAACAGGAAAAGGTTTTATTGCAGGGTTTAGCAGCAAACGATAAAAAAGCCGTGGAAGCCATTTACAGGGAAAATTATTTAACTATTCAATCTTTTATAGTAAAAAATAATGGTTACCCGGATGATGCAAGAGACATATTCCAGGAAGCAATGATAGTTCTTTATGAGAAGGTTTCCACTGGTTCCTTTGAGCTAACCTGCCAGATAAAAACGTATTTATATTCAGTTTGCAGGCGTTTATGGCTTAAAAGGTTACAACAAATGCAGCGGTATAACCCTTCTGCAGAAAGTGTTGATGAAATAGTGCCTGTGGAAGAAGAATTGGATGTGCATGAAAAACGGAATGCCGATCTTATTTTAATGGAAAATGCATTGAATAAAATCGGGGAGCCTTGTAAAAGCCTATTAGAGGCATACTATTTACAAAAGAAATCAATGCCTGAAATAGCAAAATTTTTTGGTTACACCAATTCAGATAATGCAAAAACCCAAAAATATAAGTGCCTGGTAAGATTGAAAAAAATATTTTTTGCACAGTATAAAAACGGAGTATAATATGGATGACACTTTACTTTTAGATGCTATTGAACGTTACAAACGGGATGAAATGACCGCCCAGGAAAAGAAGTTCTTCGAAGAGATGCGTAAGAATAATCCTGACATTGACCAGATGGCAGTAGAACATACTTTCTTTTTAAATGAACTTGAAAGACTGGAGCAAAGAAAATCCTATAAACACACATTGGATGAAGTTGAAAATACCCTGGTTAATGAAGGTATCATTTCGAAAAAACAAATAAAAGGTAGGGCCAAAGTAATTTATTTGTGGAACCGTTACCGCAAAACAATCGCTGTTGCAGCCTGCATTGCAGCAATCGTCTCTATTTCTACCGCCACAATAGTTTCAATGTATTCGGAAACTAAACAAGCCACCAACCTAACACCACTTGTTAATTTTAAACTGAACGAGCTAAATGGTAAAATAAATCAAATCAAAAATAAAATTGACAGTGCTACTGCTGCCATGCCTGTAAAACCAAAATTTGCGGCACAGTTTAGTGCTACAGGCTTTTTAATAGATGGTAATGGTTTTATAGCTACCAATGCTCACGTGATAAACAATGCGAAAAACTTGGTAGTAGAAAATAAAAAAGGAGACCAGTTTATTGCAATCCCTGTGTATGTAAATAAAGCAACCGATCTTGCTATATTAAAAATTACTGATACCACCTTTAAAAAAATAACTGCATTACCTTATTCAATTCCTAGAGCTTCTGCAGAGTTAGGTGAACATATTTTTACATTAGGTTATCCAAGGGATGAAGTAGTATATGGCGAAGGCTACCTTAGCGCCAAGTCGGGTTATTCCGGTGATACAGCTTCTTACCAGATCAGTATTTCTGTAAATCCGGGTAATAGTGGTGGCCCGGTAATTAATAAAAACGGAGAGGTAATTGGTATCATCAGCAGTAAAGAAACGAATGCAGATGGTGTTGTATTCGCCATTAAATCAAGAAATATTTATAAAGCATTGGAAGAAATTAAAACATCTCAATTAATTAAGCTTCCAGCAGCAGCAGCTATAAAGGGTTTAGACAGAGTACATCAAATTAAAAAAATTGAAGATTGTGTTTTTATGATTAAGGGAAATTAATTTTCTCTCTTTAAAAGGATATCACCCGCAGAATAATTTTTTGCGGGTTTTTTTATTGCTTAACATCTTATCAACACCCTGTGAATTTAAAAATTATGGGGATGTTTTTGTATTTACCTTCAGCAAAACTTATTACCCATGAGAACCAAATCAAGACATACCGTAGTAACCATTCCTAATGATAAACGCCTGGAAGTTTCTTATTACTGTTCGGATCTTAAGTTGAAAGAAAAAGAAAAAAAGGATTTTACTGATCTCATTATTCAGTTACATGATTGCCATTCTTCCATAAAAATATCTAAGGAGAGAATTAAAGATCCCGGTGATGTAGAAGCTATCGTACAAAAAACCGTTATCAATGCACGAGGGCATCTTTGTGATTAACTATTAATGAAAATTCGGATGCCCGGTGAAATTGCTGTGATCTTTGATCTCGACGGAACGTTGATTGATAATAATCCATTTCATATAAAAGCATGGCAGGAGTTTTACAGTAAAAGAAACAGAACCCTTACAGAAGAAGAATATAAGGAACATTTTAATGGTAAAACCAATACTGATGTTTTAGCCCATATTTTTACTAATACTTTATCTGCGCAGGAAAACAATGCTTATACAATTGAAAAAGAAGACCTTTATCGCTGAATTTATGAGCCTCATATTAAACCTGTAAAAGGTTTACTTACTCTTTTGCAACAATTACAAGATGCAAAAATCCCAATGGCAATTGCAACCTCCGGAATAAAGGAGAATATTGATTATATGTTTAAGCATTTGGATATAAAGCACTTTTTTAAGGATGTTATATATTCAAAAGACATACAAAAAGGAAAACCTGACCCTGAGATTTATTTTATTACAGCAACAAGGCTAAATATCCCTGTTAACAATTGTGTGGTGTTTGAAGATTCTGTGGCAGGTATACAATCAGCAAAAGCAGCAGGAATGAAGGTAATTGCTATTGCTACAACACATTTACCGGGGGAATTAAAATCAGCAGATAACCTTATTTATGATTATGATGATATATCTATAAATGAAATTTTTGATCTTGTAAAAACCAGTTGAATATAATAATACCATACGATGGCTACAAGGGAGGTACTAAAGTAATTGATGGTATGTTAATCCAGAGAGTTTCAATAATTTTATTTCACCACAAGCTATGGCATGTCTAAATAAAAAATCCGCTCTGTTGAGAACGGATGTTGTTTATAAAATTATCCTACTATTAGCGTCCCCTTGATCCACGTTTAAACCCTCCATTACTTCGTCCTCTTCCTCCTGAATTACCACCTTTTAAACCTACTTTAGATGAACCCCCTCTGCCGCCGACTGATGATTTACTACCTTTTGAAGATCCTCCTTTGGATGAACTCTTAGATGATCCGCCAACTGAAGATTTACTACCCTTTGAAGATCCACCTTTGGATGAACTCTTAGATGATCCGCCAACTGAAGATTTACTTCCACCCTTTGATGATCCACCTTTGGATGAACTCTTAGATGATCCGCCACCTGAAGATTTACTTCCACCCTTTGAAGATCCACCTTTGGATGAACCCTTAGATGATCCGCCACCTGAAGATTTACTTCCACCCTTTGATGAACTACCTTTGGATGAACTCTTAGATGATCCGTCCCCTGAAGATTTACTTCCACCTTTTGAAGAACTACCGCTTGAGCCTTTATTGCTTTCACCGGTTCTGTTTGATCGGCCAGACCTGCCTCTTCCATCCATTCCATCAGCCTGCTCCGCCTCTAAGTTTAATTTTCCAACCGCCAACGCCGTTAAAAGGTCATCCGCCTTATATTCTTCATTTAAGGTTTCGGATAACAGCCTTTCTACTTCAGCAAGTTGCAATTCTCTTGCAAACGCCCTGGCAGTACCATATCCGCAAATTTCGTAATGTTCAATTTTTTGTGCACTCGCAATTATTGCTGCATCTAATGCTTCATCTGTAATATCAGCTTTCATTATTTTTTCACCTTCAGTTATCAACCCTTCCATCCCTTTGCATTTTTCTCCACCGCTGCCGCCAAATAAACGGGAGAAAAATCCTTTCTTTTCTCCACCCTCCTCGCCTTCGCTGCCCTGTCCATCACCTACCCCAAAGCTTTGTTTTACTTTATCGAGCCTGTTTTTTTGCTCCTCGGTTATTTTAAGATGCTCCCGTAAAGCCTTTTTTAATTCAGGGTTTTTTGCTTTTTCGATCATTTTTGGCATTGCTTCTATGATTTGTTCTTCTGCTGAATAAAGATCCATTATCTCATGCTTCAGCAAGTCGTTAAGATTTATCATTGTTTCCATAAAAAAAAAATTTGATTGAATAAACCTGTCAGAAAAAATCATGCCGTATTATAAAAATTGAGTACACAACAATTTGCATTATTTGTGTTGAATAAAGCGATACTGCTGAAGTGAGTGATACTTCGCTAAACTCAGTATAAACTTCACGATGTTTAATTGAAATACAAAAGTTAAAGACCAAAAAATCAATACCCTTTGAGTGAACTTTTTATTACAGAATCTTTTTGTGAAGAGGTTAATGTGTTGCTGTATTTATACAGTGTGGATTCCCAATCTCCATACACTGGATTAGGAATTACAATAAATTTTTTTCCAAATGCTGAGGCAAGGCTATCCGTATTTTGTTCCCGTTCTGCCATTGATTTCTTATCAAATAAAGAACTGAAATCAGCAAGATTATCCCCAAGTAATAATATGATATCGTGTGCAGCAGCTACCTGTTGCCTTCTTGACTCTTTACTGGAAATCCCCTGCCTTAGAATGAGATGGGTATTATCAGCATTTGGCAGATTAAATTTCTGAAGATTTAAAAGAGTTCCTTCACGCTCTTTTTCATCCCTGTTAGTAATGTAAAATATGGTTATCCCCCTGGAGGCAGCGTATTTTAAAAATGCTGGCGCTCCCGGAACTGTATCTGCCTTGCTCATTGCTGTCCATTGGTACCAGGATGTTGGTTCATAATCTTTACCCTGTAAGGTTTGATGTACTTCATATGGGCTGTTATCTAAAACAGTTTCATCAATATCTGTAATAATGGCTTTTCGCTTGCCCGTTGTTTGTAAACTTTCATCTACCCTAAGCCTGGCAATGTTAAATGCCTGGAGACATAATGCCCTGTATTCTGCAGCCCGCTGCTGATATAAACTGGCAAATATTTTACCGGTAACGGGTATATTTTGAGGTATTAAAGGGGTTTGGATTATTTGTTTTGAAGTAGAACAGGCAGCAATAAAAAAGAATATAACTATTGGGAATTTCTTCATCTGCTATATTTTAATTGGGTAAAGTTATGAGTGCACTACAAATAAAGCATTATCTTTTTAAAAATCTTCCTTTTAAAAGCCTTTGGAGCAACTCTTCTTTTGCATTCCTGCTTATTGGAATATGATGATTCCCAATAATTATCTCATTCCCTTCAATGCTGGAAACTTTAGAAGCTGCTACTATAAACGATTTATGGCACTTAATAAATTCATCCTGTGGTAAATATTCTTCCACTGATTTAAATGTGAGATAAGTGATATATTTTCTTTCAATTGTATGTATGGTTACGTAATTCTGCAATGCCTCTATAAATAATATTTCATCAAAAAATATCCTGATAAGTTTATTATCAGCCTTAATAAAAAAATATTTGTTATTGCTTTTTTCATTAGACACCTCTGATTTATTTTTTTCTCTAACCTCGTAATATTCTTTGGCTTTTAATGCCGCTTTAAAAAAACGATCAAAAGAGATGGGCTTTACCAGATAATCCAGCGCATTCAGATCAAAACCATCCAGTGCATATTGTGGGAAGGCTGTAGTAAAAATTACCGGCGGTGAATGATGTAGGGATCTGAAAAATTCTATGCCGGATATTTTAGGCATCTGTATATCCAGAAAAAGTAATTGAATATTTTTCCCCTTGAAATCAGCTTTTAATGGGTTGTCATATTCACCGGCAAGATGCAGGAAATCAATATCATTGATATATTCACTTAAGCCTTTCCGGGATAATGGCTCATCGTCAATAATAACACAATTCAGCGGTTGCATTAGTCAATTTTTAATTTCAATTGTACATCAAAATATCCATTCACTTCTTTAAAATTAAGCTCATGTTTTTGTGGATACAAAAGCTCAAGCCTCCGTTTTACATTTGCTAATCCTATGCCACCGTCCTTTACAGCACTTTTGATCTTGCCTTCTGTTGTATTCTTAATTAAAAAGATCATCTCGCCATTGTGTTTAGAAAGATGCATATCAATTTCATTCTGTTTTCCCTGCCCGGGTGCTTCATTAATGCGGGTATTGTTAAAATGAGAAAGATGCTTAAATGAATTCTCAACAAAAGGAATAAGCAGCAAAGGTTCAATAAAAAAACCTTTTACACTGGTATCAATATTTATGTTTACAGATGCATTTTCTCTTCTTAAACTTTGAACATCTATATAATCTTTCAAATATTCTATTTCTTTTTCAATAGGAATTTTTTCATCCTTTACCTCATATAGCTGGTAACGCAGCATATTTGAAAATTTGTGTAATGCCTCTCTTGCTTCAATATTACTTTTATCTATAAGAAAATAAACTGAATTGAGTGCATTAAACAAAAAGTGAGGGTTCATCTGTGATTTTA
The DNA here is from genome assembly GCA_002050465.1 of Chitinophagales bacterium 65-1. Lineage (GTDB taxonomy): Bacteria > Bacteroidota > Bacteroidia > Chitinophagales > Chitinophagaceae > Ginsengibacter. Next base: position 8,831 of record MWYX01000006.1, on the reverse strand, counting down.
AAAAGGTAAGTTCGGTCTCGGCCTTTTCCTTTGCCATTTCTCCCAATCTTCTTTGTGCGTTTGCATAGTCTAATAAGAGCTTGAAAGCCGCCCCTGTGCTTACTAATAAAAAATGCGGGATAACATTATCGTAAATCCGCACTTTAATATTATTATCAAATAAAATAAAAGTGCCTGCGGGGTAAAGAATCTGGCCTATGACATAAATTTTAAATAAACTGCTTACCGAGATCATGACAAAAAATAGCAGGCCAAAAAATAAATATTGCTTTTTATAAAGAAGCTTCGGAATTAAAATATAATTAGTTATATAAACCATCAGGGCAAGATCAAGCACTTTAATGAATGTAATTAAAAGCGCCTTATTTATAGTAGAAAAATCCTGGTAGCGGAAATAAAACCATGCGCCAAACAGCATAAGCCAAAAGAGCAAATGATGTAGCTTATAGCGGTATAAAAAAGATTGTTGCATATTCAAAATAAACTTACTAAAGGTACACGGCAAATTCACTTACACGTACAACTTCTTTTACTTGATGTAATGCATTAAATAAAAACCATGTAAGTCGTCAAGAAACTTTATCACTTTATGTAAATATTTTTTTTAACAAGCACTGAAAGAGTCTCTTTGATGTATGAAACATAAAACTTTATTAATGAAACCGATTATTTTAATATTTCTCATTGCTTTTGGAAGCCTTACCGGATGCTCTCAAAATACAAATCAAAAAAACAATTCATTCAAACAACGTGTTGGCGGCTCTTGTGAAGGCTGTGAAGCTATATACGAAAGCCCGGTTGATTTTAATAAGCTATCTCACATAGCTACTTTACCTGATTTTAATGAACAGGGAGCAAAATTAATGATCAGTGGCATTGTATATCACAGGGATGGGAAAACGCCTGCAAAAGATATTGTAATGTATTTCTATCATACAGATCAAACAGGGAATTATCCACGAAAGGGAAATGAAACCGGATGGGGTAAACGTCATGGATATTTAAGAGGTTGGCTTAAAACAAATGAAAAAGGTGAGTATATAATTTATACACTGAAACCGGTTGCATATCCAGGCAGAACAGAGCCTGCACATATTCATCTTACCATTAAGGAGCCTGATAAAAATGAATATTATATTGATGATTTCCAGTTTGATGACGACCCGCTCTTAACAAAGGAAAAAAGAGAGAGACAACAGAATCGCGGTGAAGACGGAATTATCAGATTAAAAAATGTAAACGGGATATGGAAAGCTAAAAGAAATATTGTACTTGGTTTACATGTAGATGATTATCCGGTAAGTTCTTTAAACACTAATATAAAATCAGGATTAACAATTGGCAGTAATTGCCCGGCATTTGATCCGCTGCATCTTTCAGGTGCTGATAAAGGAAAAACAACATGCCCAATGTGCAAATATGGTTATGGACAGGGAATTATGGTATGGTTTAACCATACCAGTCTTGATGCTATGAAGGGATTTGTAAAAGGACTGGAATCTGAAATGCAACAGCGGGGTGAGAAAAAACTCCGGGTATTTATGGTTTATATGAATCCTTCGTACAGGGAAAATAGCATTACAGGGCAAAAAATTCTCCAAGGAAAAATTAAAGAATGGTGTGAAGCGGAAAATCTTAGAAAAGTAGCTATGGTATGGGTTGCATCTCCCAAAGATGAAAGCTGCAAATTATATAAGATTAACCCTGAAGCAAAAAATACTGTATTTGTATATAAGAAAAGAGTAATTACTGATAAATGGATTAATATTCAATACGATAATGAAACCCTTAAAAACATTTTACAAAAACTTTACAATATCTCATAATGAAATATATTTTTTTTCTTCTTTGCCTTTCTGCCGGCTCTGGTTTTGCTCATCCCGGTATTGGAATAGTAAAAGACAGCAAGGGTAATATTTATTATACTAACCTGGAACATGTATTAAAAATATCTGCCAACGGAAGAAAAACAATTGCGGTGAAAAATGTTCATACACATGAGTTGTATATGGATAAACAGGATAATTTGTATGGGCAGCATTCTATGTATTCCGGAGAAGCAACGAATCAATGGAGTCATTACGTTTGGAAATTAAGCTCAACAGGAAAACTTGATACGATAATTAAACATACAAAAGGCTTTTACATTGAAAACTTTTCATTTGTACATGATGATGCCGGAAATATGTATTGGATACAACTTGGTAAAGATGATAAAATTATAAAATCAGGTACAAAAAAGAAAGTAGTGTTAGCTACCGGGGATTTTAAACAGGTGCAATGGATGCACCTAATGGGTAACACACTTTATTTTGTAAAGCTGGATGACATTTATTGCATAGATTCAATCGATAATGTTCGTTTAATTGCAAAAGGCCTTGGTAAAAAGCCTGGAAGTCATAACGCCTTGTTTGGCCTGTGGTCAGATAAACAACATAATCTTTATGTAGCCAATACTGATTTTAAAAAAGTGCAACGCATTTTTCAAAACGGAGAAGTAAAAGATTATTATTATTCAGAGAAAGGGTGGATGCCAACAGGAGGTGTTTTTGACGATGCCGGAAATTTGTGGCTGCTGGAAGCTTCATTAAGCAATAAGGTACGGGTACAGAAAATAAACCATGACAAACCAGCTAAAGGCAACAACATAAAAAAACTATCATATAATAATATTATTCCGCGGGTTGCTGTTGCTGCTTCTGTAATTACCTTTCTGTTATCAGTAATTTACTTTGAAAAAAAATATATAAAAAATTCTAAAGCGGGAGCTTAATAAACATAGCCTGCCTTAATTAATTGCGGGTACTCCTTTTGAAATTTTTTTATCTCAGGAATTGAAACGGCCCTGACATATCCCTGGTTGGGATTGTGTTTTATATAATCCTGGTGATAGTCTTCAGCTTCCCAGAATTTTGTAAACGGCACAACCTGTACTGCCAATGGCTTTTTATATTTACCGGATGCACTCAGTTGTTTCATGTAATTTTCTGCCAATTGCTTTTCTGTATTATTCCTGTAAAAAAGTACTGACCTATATTGAGGTCCAAAGTCTGGTGCCTGTCCATTTGGAGAAGTAGGATCTTGTGCAGCAAAATATATTTTTAATAATGTGGGATAAGTAATAACAGACGAATCATAATAAACATTTACCGTTTCGGCATGGCTTTTTGCTCCTTCGCCATGGTTTTCATATGTAGGATTTTTATTGGTACCGCCGGAATAACCAGATATGGCTTCCTGAACGCCTTTTACACTTTCAAAAATTGCTTCTTCGTGCCAGAAGCATCCGGCTGCAAAAGTTGCCTGGCTGTATCTGGAAAGATCTTTTTTAGAAGAAATATTTTTAGAGGTAGTGCTCTGCTTTTTTGCTTTTTGCGCACAGGAAGAGAAAGTGAGAAGCATTGCTGTTCCAAATAACAGCGTTTGTAAAAATCGCATATAAAAACTTTACGTAAACTTACGAATGTGTGGAAATTATAGATGTTAAAGAAAGATATACCTTTATTTTATAGCTTTCATTTTGGAAAATTCATTCTTTTGAGGAATGGCTGAAAGCGGGTATCGGTATGTAAAAATGAAAAAAACGGATACACATCTATACTTGGTAGTAAACTTGCTTTTTCTTCAAATGCCTTTTCTAAAAATTTAAATGCCTCATCGTATTGTTTAGAAGAATAAGCTGCCACTGATAAAGACAGTGTGGAAATAAACTCTGTATCTGAGCGCACTTTTAATTCATCCAGTATTTTTTGGGCGTCAGATATATTGTCGAGTTTAGAATATACCCAGCTCATCATAAATAATGCGTATTGATGTCGACCGGAAACGCTAACAGCAAGTTTGATGGATTCAATCGCCTCTTCATATTTTCCTAATCCATATAATCCCATACTCAGGCTGGTATAAGCAAGAAAAGAACTGGCATCTAATTCGATAGCTGTTTCACTTGACGTACAGGCCTTTTCAAATTCTTTAGAACATACATATACTGAACTTAATGTATTATGTGAATGGGATATTAGTGGTTCTAATTCAATTGCTTTTAAAGCCTCTTCAGCAGAATGAACAAAATCCTTTTCTACCCAGCTAATATAATTACTATACCAATAGTGGGCAGGAGCATAACCGGGATTAATTGAAATAGTTTTTTCAAATTGTTTTTTTGCTTCTGTCCAGTTCCAGTCGTAAAATGTAGTTATATAAGCCAGTACCGAATAAGGTTCTATGCGTGCAGGGTTTAGAAGAATAGCCTTTTCTGCAGCTTCTCTTGCTTTAGGTACTACCACATGAGGCGGTAAAATGGAATAAAATGCAAATAATGCATAAGTATCAGCTATGCCTGCATGTGCAAGAGAAAATTCTGGATCCAATTCGGCAGCCTTCAGAAAATAATCAAGCCCTTTTTTTAATCCGGGTCCTCTCTTGTTCCAATAAAATCGGCCTTTTAAATAGAGGTCATACGCTTCTTTATTTTCTGTTGAGGTGGCAGTAATGATAGCTTTTTCCTTTTCAAGTAAAGTAATTTTTAATTTTTCTGTTATTGCCATTGCAATCTCATCCTGAATGGCGAAAATATCATCCATGTCCCGGTCAAATCTTTCAGACCATAAATGAAAACCATCTTCAACATTTATCAGCTGAGCAGTGACACGAAGCCTGTTGCCCTGTTTGCGTACGCTTCCTTCCAACACCGTGCTTACCCCAAGTTTTTGCCCCAACACACGTAAGTCAATGTTTTTCTTTTTAAACTGGAAAGAGGAAGTTCGTCCTGCAACTTTAAGATCATTTAAATGTGATAAACAATTAAGTATTTCTTCTGACATCCCATCGCTGAAATATTCCTGTTCGGGATCATTACTCATATTTACAAAAGGTAATACTGCAATACTTTTTTTGGGGAGGGATGTAAGCACAGGCGGTATTTTTTTTTCTTCTGTTTTCCCTTTTAAGGAATTAGGAATGGGTTTCACCAATCCCTCATCATCAAGAGCAAATACTTCTACTTCCCGTTCAATATTTTTAAATTGATAGGTACCCATTGAAAGAGTCTTCAATTGGCGGTGATTGTGAAGTTCATTATTTACTTTATCGGAGATCAATACACTTCCTGCAACTCCTAAAGATTCAATGCGTGATGCAAGATTTACGCCATCCCCAAAAATATGTCCGTCATTAATAATAATATCGCCAACGTGCACACCCATCTTTACAGGGATACAAGGTTCTCCACAAAATATTTGCTGCATCGTTAAAGCACATTGTACAGCCTGTATAACACTTTGAAAGATACTAAGCGTACCATCCCCATAATACTGAATAACCCGACCATTAAATTTTTCATGTTCCTGTTGTATAACTTCCCTATGCCGGTCCTTAAATGCTATTGCTTTTTTCTCATCCTGCTGCATAATAGCAGTATAACCCTCAATATCAGTGAACATAATAGCAGCTAATTGTCGGGATTGAGGCATGAATAGTTTGGCTTTGAAAAGAAAATTACGGAAATCTTTTAACTTAGCCTGAAGATTAAACACAATGGACTACGTTGATTATTATAAAGTGTTAGGAGTAAATAAGAATGCAACAGCAGATGAAATCAAAAATGCTTACCGCAAGCTGGCACGCAAGCACCATCCTGACATTAACCCAAATGATAAAGAAGCTCACAAAAAATTTCAGCAGATAAATGAAGCCAATGAAGTTCTGAGCGATCCTGATAAGCGTAAGAAGTATGATCAATACGGAAAGGATTGGAAGCATGCTGATGAGTTTGAAAAACACAGGCAATCGCAGCGACAGCATTCATACCCGGGAGGGCAAACTTTTTCAGGTGGTTTTGGCGAAGATGATTTTTCTGATTTTTTTGCATCCATGTTTGGCGGGCAGCAATCCGGAAGCAGAAACAGGCAAACAAAATTTCGTGGACAGGATTACAATGCAGAATTACAGCTTACCCTTTCTGATGCTTATAAAACGCACCAGCAAACTATTACAATTAATAACAAGAATGTTCGCATCACCATTCCCGCCGGAATTGAGAATGGACAACAGTTACGGCTAAAGGGGTATGGCGCACCGGGGGTTAACGGCGGCCCAAACGGAGATCTGTATATAACATTCTCCATTACAAATAATACCACCTTTAAGCGCATGGGAAATGATCTTTATACAACTGCAGAAATAGATCTGTATACAGCTGTTTTAGGAGGAGAGATAACTATTGATACATTAAGCGGCAAAGTGAAATTAAAAGTAAATCCTGAAACGCAGAACGGAACAAAAATAAGATTGAAACGAAAAGGTTTTCCCATTTATAAAAAAGAAGGAGAGTTTGGAGACCTGTTCATCACATTCTCTGTAAATATCCCAACAAATTTAACCGAGAAGCAAACGGAATTATTTAAAGAATTAGCAAAAACTTCCCGATAGCTATCGGGATTAATTATTTCTATGCCGGAACATTTAATATCAACTGATGAATTTTGCACACACTATAAAGTGGAATATTCATTCATAGATTCTTTACAACAACATGGCTTAATTGAAATTACTAGAATTGATCAACATTCCTTTATAGATCATGATCATTTAAAAAATATAGAGAAGCTTGTGCGTTTACATTATGACCTCGATATAAACCTGGAAGGAATTGAAGCCATTACGTATTTGTTGAACAAGGTTAAAAATATGCAGGATGAAATTATAAAATTAAAAAATAAGCTTAGCCTGTGTGAAGATGAGTAATCAATTTAATAAGATTTAAATACAAGTTCCTTATAACAATAACCTTTCTGTAACATACACATAAGTTATATTTATAAAAAACTTATGCATATGAGAAATTTTACACTGACACTGATATTTTTTTGTGCGTTTGCATTTGCCAATGCTCAAAAAAAAGGACGCATTACTACAAAAGAACCGGCACCAAAAGCAGGAACAGAAAACCTGTACATTTATCAGCCTCCCAAAGGTTTATTGATCCCTGAAAAAGCACAGGCGTCAGTAGTTTACATCAATAAACAATACAATAATAAAACTATACCTCTCATTAAAAAGGGGAATAATTATGAATTTTTATTCAAAGCCCCTGATTCAACAGCCGTATTAATTATTGGTATTATTGATGAAAATGGAAATACCATTGATAATAACAATGACCTAGGTTTTATTTCTCATTTAAAAGATACAAAAGGAAATCGGCCAGCCATAACTGGTATTACAACAGCCGAGTTACTTAGCGGTTATGCTCCTTATATTCTTAAGTTAAAAGTACCTGCTGCATCCATCATTAATATATATGAAGAAGAATACAAACTGAATACTGCCTTAAAAAAAGAAAACAGCTACATGAATTATCTTATGCTGCTGTACAAGGAAAAAAAAGATATTGTTAAACCCCGTTTACTTGCTTATGCAAAACAAATGGAATCTGTAAAAAATGATGAAAGAAAATGGATGCAGGCCGTATACATTTATTCTACACTGAAAATGAATGAATCAAAACAAAAAATGGAAGATAAAATATTATCAGTTTACCCTAATGGGGAATTAGCCATCCAAAAATTCTGGAATAAATTCTCTTCTGAAAAAGAACCATCAGAGATAACTATGTTAACCTCAATGAAAGAGTATATCACTCGTTTTAAAGATAGCTCAGATGATGTAAAAGACAATTTTTACATGAGCATCATTAATATGTACTCACAAAAAAAAGACTGGAACGGTATTAAAAAATATGAACCTCTTGTAAGCAATAAGCTACGGCTGGCAAGTGCTTACAATAATACTGCATGGGATTTAACCGGAGGAACACTACACAGCCCGGGAACAGATTTGGAATTTGCACGTACTATTTCAAAACAAACGGTTGACATTGTAAAAGAGCGAATGTCTAAACTTGTAAATAATGATGAAAAGGAAAATATGCTGTTGAGCTACGAAATGTATTCCGATACTTACGCATTAATTTTATATAAACTTAAGCAATACGATTCAGCCTTTTATTACCAGGATGCGATACAACAGAGAGACCAGAAAGATGTATCCGGAATAGAGCGTTATGCCGCCTATGCAGAAAAAGCAAAAGGGGCACTCTTTGCAAAACAATTTATCGAAACCCAACTGCTGAGCGGAATTAATTCTTCTACCATGCTGGTTCAACTGCAATCCATTTACAAGGAATTAAACCTTCCTGAAGATGAATACAATAAATTAAAAGATAAATCAACATTGCTTGCAAAGCAGAAGACATCAGAAAAAATAAAAGCTTTGTATGGAACAGAAAAAGCAAAAGACTTTACTTTAAAAGACCTTGAAGGCAAATTAATTTCGCTATCATCTCTTAAAAATAAAGTAGTTGTGATGGATTTTTGGGCAACCTGGTGTGGACCATGCAGAGCATCATTCCCGGGCATGCAGGAAATAATAAATAAATATAAAAATGATGAGGAGGTGGTATTCCTATTCATTGATGTATTTGAAGATAAAGACCCCGTTAGCATGCAAAAAAATGCAGCAAAATTTATAAAAGATAATAAATACAATTTTCAGGTATTGCTTGATGTGAAAGATAAAGTTGGAGAAGATTATAAAGTACAAGCTATACCGGCAAAGTTCATTATAAATAAAAAAGGAAACATAGTATTTATGGGCGAAACAAATAATCTTGCTTTAGAAATTGAAGCCGCAAAAAATTAAAAACTTATAATTCAGCTGAGGCCTTATATAAACCTTGAAGGAATTGAGGCCATTACTTATTTATTAAACAAGATGAAAAATATGGAGCAGGAGATTATTGCGCTTAAAAATAAGCTAAGCCTGTATGAAGA
>MWYX01000067.1 GCA_002050465.1 Chitinophagales bacterium 65-1 | reverse complement strand
AAGATCAGCGCTTTGCTATGGTGTTTTCAAATTGTTCCGGCAATACCGGGGCCGCTTTATCAAGAAGACAATTTGGAGAAACAGTAAAAGTAATCAACACCAGTTTTCCCCATTGGTTTGCCAATAATTATAAAAAGTACAACGACAATGAAAACGCTTTACCCGTAGACCAACACATGTTGATTGCATTAATTGCACCAAGGCCGGTGTATGTAACCAGTGCCAGCAAGGATCTATGGGCTGATCCTAAAGGATCTTACCTATCCTTAAAGCATGCTGAAAAGGTTTATGCTTTATATAAAAAGCCACCTGCACTTACACCAACACCTCCGGCAATTAACCATGCCATTATTCGCTCATTTCTTGGTTACCATAACAGGGAAGGCATTCATAATTTAACCGCATTTGACTGGAACAATTTTATCCGTTTTGCTAACTATCATTATAAGAATTGACAATTGCAACGCCACGTAAGAGAAACAAAGAAAAGGGCAGAGGTGATCAATCCAGGAAGGACAAGATGCCACACACTTTACCCCACGCTATCCTTAGTATGTTTAAATAATAAAAGTATTGCTGTCCTGAGTTTGTAACTCAGGACATTATCCATAATTGTTTTAGAAGTGAAACATTTATAGTCATATAAATTTATGTAAATTTGAAATAACATTATTCTTATGAATACTCCTTTCCTTGGCGCAAGAATGAGGCTTAGCATGCAGCGTAGCTTCTTGTGCCTCTAAAAGAATTATAAAAATTTAAATTATCTAATATCTGAAAAATACAATAGCACAAGAAGCAAACACACAAAACCCTCGCCTCATTCTTGCGCTAACTAGAGGGGTTCAATAAGCGTTGTGTTAGGTGCACCAACAACATAATAAAATTGCGAATAGTACCCATGTCTTTCGAGGCGCTTTGTAAACCACATCGCAAAATGTTTTCTGTGCGCCGGATGCAATCTCATAGTAAACATCGATATGAGATTGCTTCGCCTACTTAATAATAGCATATTACCTCTTTTCAAATTATCGGCTCGCAAAGACGAAGACTTTATGCTTCTCTTGATTTTCAATAAGAATATGTTACAGGGATAATTGAAACTGCATATATTTATATTAGGGGCAATTTGGACTAATTTTTTTCTCAAACGTATTTAAAAAAGAACATAGATAATGTTATAAAAAAAATGGAAAAGCACAGAATATATAGAATGTCATTTGCAAGTGTTTATCCGCATTATGTTTTAAAAGCGGAAAAAAAGTGCCGCACCAAGGCTGAGGTAGATGAGATCATTTGTTGGTTAACAGGATATAATCAACAAGCATTGCAGCAACAAATCGAATTGAAGAATGATTTTGAAACCTTTTTCGACCAGGCACCCCAAATCAATCCAAATGTTTCGAAAATTACAGGCGTAATTTGTGGATATCGTGTAGAAGAAATCGAAGACAAACTCATGCAAAAGATTCGGTATTTAGATAAGTTAGTTGATGAATTGGCAAAAGGAAAGACTATGGAGAAGATTTTACGGGAGTAAAGGATATTCCTGCCATTGTTGGTTTCACTAGCCTTGTGTGATAGTTGCACGAACAATAGCATAGACTTGCAAATATTATTAGATTTTTAATAGTAACTGATCCTTCTGCAAGAGCAAGGTAAAGGATAACCTCTTTTACTTACTATATTAAAACTTTTTCCATAGCCATATCCCCAACATAACCGGGCAAAAACATCTAAAAAAAGAAGCAGTACAATTACAATTACACTTCTTTAATAATTACAAACCTCACGGGCAAAATTTTTTTGCATGTTAATCCCAATTTACTTAATGCCCCATTCCTTCTTTAATGCATTCAATTCCTCTCCCTCCGGTTTAGGATTATCATAATGCCCTGCAGCCTGTTTTTGCCGGAAGGCTTCATATAATGTAACAGCACAGGCAACAGAAATATTTAATGATTTAATTACCCCAACCTGTGGAATTATAAAAGTTCCATCTACCAGCTTTGTAATCTCTTCACTTACTCCAAATGTTTCATTGCCAAAAACCAATGCAAGAGATTCAGTTAAATGAAGTTGATGAAGCGCTGTGGAATGTGGACTTAAATGCGTAGCATAAAGTTTTTTGTATCGTTTTCTTAATTCGGTAAAGCATTTATTTATATCAGTGAACTGGTGGATGGTAAGCCATTCAGCCGCAGTAGAAGAACTCCTATAGCCCCATTTTTTATGAGGGGGGATTTTATTATTTAAAATGTAAACATCCTGTATGCCTACAGCATCGCAGGTACGCATAACCGCAGAAACATTATGAGGATCAAAAACATTTTCCAGAACAACAGTAAGATCAAACTGCCTTTTATTTAAAACAGAAGTCAGTCGTTTATTGCGTTCCGGTGTCATACGCTAAGTGCTTTAAATTTAAAAGTATTATTTAAAGGCCAATGAATTGTGGCTTCACATGCATTTATTTTCAAAAATCTCTTAACTTTCCTCTATACCATAAACCTAAAAGTATAATTAATGAGAACTCAATTAAAAAAGGAAGAAAAACTTTTACTTATTACAAGGCAGCATTGGATGACACTCATCGTGCCTTTTCTTGCATGTTTGGTAATTGTTGCGCTTCTTTTTTATTTTATAGAAGACACTTCTATAGCGCTTATGATTGCACTGGCATTACTGCTTGTACCGGGATATCTTTACCTGGAATGGAAGCATAACTTATGGGCGGTAACCAATATGAGAGTAATTGATGAAAGTGGTTTTTTTACAAGGTATTCAAAAGAAAGTCCGCTGGAGAAAATTAATAATGTTGAATATACACAAAGCCTTCTGGGACGTATGTTTGGATATGGCGATGTAGAAATACAGACTGCTGCAGAATTAGGTGAAACAACATATACAATGATCCAGGACCCCAAACTTCTAAAAGACACCATAACTTTTTCACAGGAGGAATATAAAGGAACACAGGTTAGAAACCAGGCCCAACAACTTGCCGATGCAATAAAATTAAGTATGCCGGCTGCATCCCAACATAATATGGCAGTTTCCGATGAACTTGAAAAGCTTTTTTCACTTATGCAAAAAGGTGCAATTACGCAGGAGGAATATATCAGGCAAAAAAATAAATTGTTGGCTAACTAACTTCATCCGTTAAACTTTATGAGGCTATGGTCGTTACATCCATCGTTAATGGATACAAAAGGGTTGGTTGCATTATGGCGTGAAAGCCTTTTAGCCAAAAAGGTGCTGGAAAATAAAACCAAAGGTTATCGTAAACATCCCCAGCTCATAAGGTTTAAATGCTGTACGGATCCGGTAAGTGCAATAAATTATTACTTATCAGAAATTCACAAAGAATCACAAAAAAGAAATTTTACATTTGATACATCAAAAATTGACTGGACATTTAAGAAGCAGAAGATAAAAGTTACCAGCGGGCAAATTAAATATGAGCTGGAACACTTAAAGAAAAAAATTACAAGAAGCCCCGGTCATACCCCCGATCTGACTAAAAAGATAATTCATCCCATCTTTAGAATAATAAAAGGCGATACTGAACCCTGGGAGATAACCAAATAGTAAAAAGTTAGAAATTGTTTACTACTAACCCTGTACCATTTCCTTTAGAATTTATGAATGATTTGCTGTTTTCCTATCAGGAAATTCTGGTAAAACCATCTTTACTCCATACTTCACTGCCTACACCATGATGAACAAAAAACAGGCCCTGGGGATCATATTTCTTTTTTATCCTGGCTAATCTGGTATAATTAGAACCCCAGAAAGATTGTTGCCAATTCTTTTGAAAGAAATTGCTTTCAGATAAATATGAACCGGCAGCGGGTACAACCTGAAGTAATTCCTTCATTGCTTTATCAACTTTTACAGCATATTTTTTTGCAGAACTTATATCAGGCTCATGTTCTGTTATACCAGGAAAAGCAGGATCACCATTACCGGCAATAATGGCAAGTGCAAAAGCATTAAGCACTGCAGGATTCATGGCAGTATCCCGGGCAGCTTCTATTTCTTCTTGTGGTGCTCCGGCCAAACCTTTGTTGAAATGCAGGGAAAGCGACCAGTTGCGACTGGCTGAAAATATTGCATCAGCAAGTTCAGGTAATGTATTTTTTTCCAATAACGAAGCAGGCAACCATGCTGAGTGATAGGCATATAAAAATTGCCCTGCCTGTTCTTTGTCTGCTACCCAATAAATATTTTCTGATGGAGCCTGCGGCCTGTCATCAACAACAATAAGATGAGGTGCGTTTTGTCTTAGAAATGCAGTATCCCATAAATGACGGGCTGGGATTTCAATAATGGTAAGTGGATCTTTAAACGTATAGTTGAGCGGTGATGCTTTCACCCAACTTTCAAAAAGTTGCCACGATTCTTTTGCCTCTTGCAGGGACAGCCCATGAAATACCATGCTAAAATTTATACTGTTATCCGTTTGAAAAGATATGGATTCACCCCAATGACGGTTTAAAAGCCGGGTATTATAATGATTCAGTAGTTGTTGTATCAATTTTTTGTAAGATGCGTCATCTTTAGCTTGGATGCTCCCAAACACGGCACCAAAATTTTCCGGTAGTTCCCGGGTTCGTAAGGTAAGCTTTGTAACAACGCCAAAGCTGCCGCCACCACCTCCTTTTAATGCCCAAAACAAATCAGGATTATTGCAGGCATTTGCAATCTTTACTGATCCATCTGCAGTTACAATTTCAGCTTGCAGTAAAGCTGCTGCTGCCATACCATAATTTTTTGAAAAACTTCCAAAACCACCGCTCTGTATAAGCCCTGCCACACCAACCGTTGCACAACCTCCACCCTGAACGTACCTCCCTGCTTCGGTAGTTACGGCTCCATAAGCCTGCATCCACATAGCACCCGCTTCTACTGTTACGGCAGGCTGCGGCGCTTGTTTTGCTCCGCAATTTTGAGCAACAAAACTTTCATGAACAACAATTTTATTCATTGCTCTTGTCCATATAAGTAATGAATCAGCCGAATTAGAAGTACCCTGGTAGCTGTGTCCTCCACCTTTTACCACCAAACGCAGATTATGAATTCTGGCAAAATTTACAGCTGCTACAACATCTGCAGTACTTTTTGCTGCTACAGCATATACGCTGGGCTTAGACTCCCATGCATTAAGATAACCCGAAGTTTGTGTGAGAGCAGGATTATCACCGACATAATATGGATTTTGTAAGCTTTTAAAAAATTGAGAGCATGCTGCATTACCTGCCGGCTTTTTACAAACAGCCAATGGCGATTCAATTTTTACGAGGTTACCTTTTACTGCTTTATCTAATTGATTCCATTTTTCAGTTGACGGCCAAAGAGCCTCTCCGGGGCGAACCCGTTTAAATTTCTTTTGTTGTTCAAAAAAATTTACCGGGGTTCCAAATAGTGAAGCGCTTTCTGTGAAAACAGGCGGCAGTAATATCGCACTTTTTAAGAATTTTCTTCTGCTGAGTGACATTCACCGTAATTCTTTTAATTGTTTAGCTCTTTAATGAATTATAAAGTTTGTTGAACCTCAAATAATTCACCAAATATAAATTGAAAGATATTCTAAAAATCTTTTACTACTACCCCTGTACCATTCCCTTCACCATAAACAATTCTTCCTTTATCAATGGTGATGCCTGTTCCAACATCTTGTGCCAAAAGCAACGTGCCGTCCATATCAGCGTAGTCAAGTAACGGCAATAAGTGTGCAGCTGCAGAAGTGCCCACTGTACCTTCATTCATACTGCCTACCATTACCTTCATACCTAATTCTCTTGCTTTAGTTATCATTCTTTTGGCAGGTGTAAGCCCGCCGCATTTTGTGAGCTTAATATTAATGCCATGAAAATGCTGATAACATTTTTCAACATCAATTTCTGCTACACAGCTTTCATCAGCAATTAATGGTAAGGGTGATCTTTCAAACAGAAATTTCATCCCCTCCCAATCAGCTTTTGCCAAGGGCTGCTCAACAAACTGCACCCCTAAATCTTTAAAGGCAGTAATTTTCTCCAGCGCCTCATCAGCCTTCCATGCTGCATTGGCATCTACCGTAAAAACTGATGCTGTATGTTTTCTTAATTCAGTAATAATTTCTACATCATGTTCAGTACCTAATTTTATTTTATAAACAGGCCATGGCATTTCTTTCATCTTATTGATCATTACTTCAATGGAATCAATACCTATAGTGTAATCGGTTAATGGATTTGTTGAAATATCCAAATCCCAAAGCTCATATAACTTTTTCTTTTTAATTTTCCCATATATATCCCAGCCAGCCATATCAAGGGCGCATACTAAAAAAGAATTTTGTGGAAAAAGATGATGGCAATAATGCCACCATCGCTCCGGGTCGGTGAAAGAAAATTTTTCCAAAAAAGTTCTTTTCGATTCAAGGTCCTCAATCATTTTTGTTACAGGTATATAGTAATAATCAATTTCAGGTGCTTCTCCATAACCCTTTATTCCAAAGTTTTCTAATTCAACAATAAATGTAGGCTGATGCGTTTTTGTGCCTCTTGAAATACCGAACGGGTGTTTAAAGCGGAGATTGTATGATTTATATTTAACTTTCATGCTCTTCCACTTTGCGTAATTAAAGTTTTTAATTCTTTCGAAAAATCTTTCTGTCCAAGCAATTCTTCCAGGGTAATATGTATTCTGTATTTCCAATAATGATTTGCATCTGCCGGCTGATTGATCCTTTCTTCACCTGCGTTTTGCCTGCGCAATTTTTCACTCATCCCCAACAGGTCCTGAATTTGGAAAATGCTCCACATGGCAGGTGAATATAAATGTTGCAGAATAATTTCCTTATTGATCCAGGGCTCGCAGCTATCGGGAGCTTTACCATAGTTCCCCATAATATAATTATAGAACTTTTGCGTTAGCGCTTTATCCTCTTCCCACCACTCCCTTATTGTACTCATATCATGTGTAGAAGGTGTAACAACAGAAAGATAGGGAGCTGTTTTTGGATGAAAGAAATCTACTGCCGGGTCCTTAGGCATACGTTGAATCTCAAGACTTAAAATACCGGTTTGCTTCATTACTTCAGGTACGCAATGGGGAACCATTCCCAGATCTTCACCGCATATAAGCATATTGGTGCTTTCCTTTAGCGCAGGCAATTTCTGCATTGCCTCTTTTCTCCATAATTCATCCTGCCGTTTAAAAAAATAATCTATATAAAGATCAGATAGTTGCTTTTGAGTATAGGGATCAAGGTGTTGAAATGAAGATGTTTGCTGCATCAAAATTCTAAAATGAAACTGCTGTACCCGATAATTATCAGGATATGATACTTCGTGTTCAATTAGAATAACATTGCCTAACAGGTAAAATAATCTTTCCTTTATCTTTTGATCATCTGTAATAATTTCAGCAAAATACTTTTGAACTTTTCGTTGCGTATTGAATTGTTCTTTTAATTGATATATTCCTTTTTCTCTTTTATCTAAATAAACTTCTTTTATTTCATTTATATTTTCACCAAATAGTTGCTGTAAAATATTTTCAGTAATAAATGGCTTACAATAGCGATCATGGTCAAACCATATCCTGTTCTTATGAAACTCACTTATATGAATGGGAATTGCAGGAATAAACCTTCCTAAAATACCTTCTACAGCATGTATCGGTATACTCCATATCCTGAAAAAACCAAGGATATGATCTACACGAAATGAATCAAAATAATTATTCATCTGTGCAAAGCGTTTACGCCACCATGCATAATCATCTTCAAGCATTTTTTTCCAGTTGTAAGTTGGGAAGCCCCAGTTCTGTCCTTTTATTGCAAAGTCATCCGGGGGTGCACCTGCCTGGTCATTAACATTGTATAACGACGGATCAACCCAAACATCACAACTGTTACGGGAAACGCCAATTGGAATATCTCCCTTTAAAATGATCCCCTTTTTATGAGCATAGTCACTTGCCTCTTTTAATTGAAGATGCAGATGGTATTGAATAAAATAATAGAAGCAGATTTCATCATAATGCGGCTGCGCTGGAGAAACCAATTTTTGAATCGCATTTTCATTATAAATTTTATGCGATTTCCATTTTGTAAAATCTGCAGTTTGATATTTATCTCTTAAAAAACAATAAGCTGCATATGGAACAAGCCATTCACGGTTGAGATCAAAAAAATTAAAGTAATTAATATCAGTTAAGAATGAGCCTTTTTTAGCCTGGTATACTTCCTTAAGCGCAGAAAGCTTAAACTTAGTTACAGATTCATAATCCAGGTCCGGCTGCTGATGTAAACTTTTTTTCTTTTTATTTAATGATTTTATAAGCGATGCATGCTGTGTGCCTGCAACAGCATCCAGATTTATATAAAGTGGATGTAAAGCGAATGCCGAGATTGCAGCGTAGGGATAAGAGTCACTGGCAGAATGAGTAGCTGTTGTATCGTTAACAGGGAGAAATTGAAGCAATTTTATTCCTATTTGCTTTGCCCAATCAACCAGTAATTTAATGTCAGCGAATTCGCCTGTACCAAAACCTTTTTTGCTTCTCAGACTAAATACAGGAATGGCAATTCCTGCACCCTTCCAGGTTCTTTGCATACGGATAAACCCATCGTGCAATATAGTAACCTTCTTTTTATTTACTCCCGGTAAAGTTCGATTACTTCCTTGTTCATAGATAAAGGTTTTTGTTGCAGTATTATAAATGCCAAACTTATACTCAACCGGAAACTCTTCTTTACTTAAGTTCGTTTTAATACTAAACCAATTCCCATCGGCCTTTAATGGCAATAATTTTTTTACATCCCAGTTTTTAAACAATTTTCCTGAACCGGTAATACAAACCCATTCATCAGCATTTAATAATGGGGCTTTTACCTTAAATTCATGCGTATAAAATTTGGGAACCTTTAAAGTGGGCGTTTTTCTCTGCTTAGGAAGCAAGACCTGTTTAAAAGGTTTTGTATAAAAAGTATTTTCGACAGACCCATCGAAGTTCCATATATCAATTACAATAATTTCCTTTGCATTATAGTTTTTAGGATCAATAATGCGATCCCTATCTGCATCTAAAATATCAACACTGCCTTCTTCACGCAATATATAGCGGTAATTTATTTGCGGATTCTTTCCTTCAATTTCAATTGTACCGAACCAAAACTCCTCATTTAAATAAGTTAATGGAAGAGCATCTGCTGCTGTATTATTCACTAAGGGATCAATATTTGCTGAAACAAAAATTGTTTGCCCAAACCTTGTATTATAGCGTAAATAAAAATAAATTGTCATCGGGCGTTTAATTGTGGCAATTTAAAGTGTTTATATTTAATGGACAAAGAGGGCAGCAGGAAAAAATTACTCAGTGTATGCCATTTGAAAATTTTAAAAATAAATAATTTATCAGGAATTTGGATTTGGATACATATTTGTTGTAAATTGACTTTATAATTTAACTCTACACATCTAAAAATTATTATTATGAATGTAAAAAATTTATTAAGATCTGTAATGATAGCAGTTTTATTTGCAATTACAGTACCTGCGATTTCCAGCCCCTTAGACCTCGCTACCGTTAATCCTGGTAAACCCGGTAAAGATGCACAGGCAGCTGCACAGCCATTGCTTAACAGGTTAAATGAAATAAAAGCGATGGATAAAAGCAGCCTTACCAAAACCGAAAGAAAAGACTTACGAAATGAAGTTAAGGATATCAAAAAAGAACTGAAAGCAAATAGTAGGGGAATTTATCTTTCTATTGGTGCAGTAGTAATAATTATTTTATTGTTGATATTATTGCTCTAATTTTTTTACAGGGAACTATTTTTTATGCAACAGGAATTATTCTGTTGCATTTTTTTTCTTTTTAAGAAAGCTTCCGGTCATAGCGGCAAAGCCAGCAACAACCCCACCAATTAAGGCAGTAACAAGTATTAATAAATATGGATTATCCAGTTTTAAAATGATCATTGATATTTTATGCGCAAGAATATGTTCATTCGGCACACTTATCAAAAAACTTAAAACCCCCCATAATAAAAACAATGCGAGAAAGCCTGTAAGAAAACTTCTCCCTGGTGATTGAGGAATTACTGCAGTAACTATAAAAGCAACAATTGCAATGGTCCACCATGGAAAAAACAGGCAAGTGGCAAAGCTTAATAATGCTGTTAGTAATATGGATACAATAAATTTCATACTTAATTCGCGTCATTGCGATCCTGCCTTAGCGGTAGAAGCAATCTAATATTATTTTTAGATTATATTTCTGTTGAATAGTATTGCAAGATTGCTTCGTGGTTCCTCCTCGCAAAGACGAGACTTGTTATTTCGAAAAACTCATTTTCCATTTTATTCGCTTATCATTTACTTCAGATGGCTTCATGATCCATATCGGATAATAGTTTCCTGCCACCCAGGTATCAATAAAATTATCGTAATATTTACTGCCGGGGTTTCCACTTTGGCCCCCAGGGTAAACACCATACGCTTCTGTTTTGGGGGTTAAGGAAACAATCATTCTCCAGCTTGGGCCATGATTGGATTTGGTGGCATTGATACAATGTGTTCCCCCGCCAATTGGTAAATGAAACCTGCTGAATGGTTCCAGCTTAGTAAGGTGTTGTACTTTGGTGTCCTTATACTTTGCCCATTCCAATTTATCTTTACTTTCAGCTTCTTTTAATTCAATAACTGCTTTTTTAAATGAAGAAGTCACCATATCTGCCAGGGTTTCGGTTTGTGAAGTATTAATATTATCTAAAAACTTAAAAGAAGAATCTTTTAATACCGCTTCAAGTAAAGTACTTTCAGATGGCCTCACAATTACTTTTGGGGCTTTTGCAAAATCATCATTCCAAACAGTATCTTCAAAATGCTCCCATGTTAAATAAAAAACGGTTGCTCCTTTGGAATCTAAATCGTTTTTAAAATTCCATGTTCTTAAAATTTCAAAGTATTTTTTTTCCTCATTACTCAATTCTTGCTCTTTCATATTTTTTAGAAATATCGGTGTTGCCATTTCTGCAAATACATTATAATTATCTGTTTGCAATATTTTCATATCCTTTATTGTGATAATGTTCATTGTATTTAGTCTGCGGTTAATAGTAATACCGCGATAAGGAGTGTAACTACTCCCCAGATAATATGGATAAGTACTGTCTGCAGGAAGTTGATTAGCGCTGCTTACAAAATTTCTTTCAGGATTATGTTGGAATGGAATTTCATCCATAGGTATCATTGCCTGCCACATATAGCTGCTATCTATGCCAGGCATGATAAAATCTCCCTGACCTTTCCATTTGGCAGGAAATTCACCCTGTGTCCGTATAGCTATGTCACCATTCTTACAGGCAAATACGCAGTTCTGCCCTGGTGTATGTAAGTTTACAATTGCAGCCTGGTAATCGGAATAATTTTTTGCCCGATCAAGCAAGTAAAATGTTTTCAGCTCATTGCTTGGGTCATGTGCCTTCCATCGCACTGCATAATTTTTATTGGTAGCTGTTCTATTGCCTGTAAAATTTTTATCAAACATTACCGGGCCAAAAACTGTATAGGCAACTGTATCCATATAATCAGGCTGGCCTTTTATTTTTATTTTTTCAAATCTGAAGTCAGTTTTTCTCCATTGGTTATTAAACGAATATTCTTTCCTGCTGTCATCTTTAAATTTAATTTCATAGTAATCTCTTACATCTCTTCCGCCATTAGTGAATCCAAAAGCACAGCTGTCATTAAAACCTATAATAACACCCGGTGAACCGGGAAAGCTTACTCCATAAACATTAAAATCCGGGGTAGATATCTGCATTTCATACCAAAGCGAAGGAAGGTTTAAACCCAGATGCGGATCATTGGCCAATATAGGAAATCCACTTTGTGTTTTCTTTCCGCTTACAGCCCAGTTATTACTACCATTATCTTTATCAGGTTTTTGTTTAGTAATAGTAATAGGTGCAGAATTATTAAAGTATAATGAATCTGCCGAAGGTGGGATGATAATTTCCACTTTTGGTTTTGGATAAACTGTTTCTTTCGGAATTATGGGATCTGCAGAATCCTTCATAGCAGGAGAAAGTATTGCGAAATCTTCTTTTGAAAAATAGTTTTTTGCATTCGTCATTTCAAAATCATCTTCCTGGGATGCAAGATCGTAGGACATATACTTTAAAAATAATGCAGTTTTAAGGTTGCTCCATTTTTCAGGTTTATAACCAATTAATTTGTATTCAACTGGTAACTGGCTTTCTGTTAAACCTTCAATGTATGCATTTACACCAGCAGTATAAGCATCACATTCAGCTTTTATTAATGGATCTTTTTCAACTTCTTTTAAAGAATTTTCAGCTGCATATACCATTCCCAGTCTGCGAAATTCCTTGTCGTGATTTAATGCGACATCACCTATTACTTCGCTGGCTCTTCCGGCTGCTGACAGGGTTTGCAATTCCATTTGCCACAACCGGAATTTAGCATGCAAATAACCCTGAACAAAATATGCATCGTTTTCCTGCTCGGCAAAAATGTGAGGCACAAGCCGTTCGTCTAAATACACATTTACTTTGCCGGCAAGCTGTGGAAAAGAAAGGTTAGCCGTAAAATCTTCATTAACCGGTTCAGCATTCTGCCAAATCCCATGCTGGGGGCTTAATAATTTGCCTAAGGGAGCAGGAAGTACTAAAGAAGTATTTAGAATAATAATTAATGCTGCCGTAATAAGACTGAAAATAATAAAAGGAACAATTCTCATATTTGATTGGTAATGTAAAATAGTTAAAAAAGTAATCAGAGATAAGTTATTGGTAATAAGTTGTAAGTATTTTTGATCATGAATAATCTTTCACAGGATACAAAAAATATTTTAGGCTTGCAATTACCAACCGATCCACGATGGGTGGATTTAGCAAGCATTTCTTTAGAAGATATTTTAACTGATCATGCTTATTGTGAACAGAAAGCTGCCAACAGTTGCATTTCGCTCATAACAAAATATAATGATAAAGATGAATTGGTTAATGAACTCTCTCCTATTGTAACTGAAGAATGGGGACATTTTAGAATGGTGCTTTCAGAATTAAGAAAGCGAAACCTACAGTTAGGTAAGCAGCGTAAAGATGAATATGTAAATAAATTGATGGAATTTCAAAAAAAAGGAGGCAACCCTGAAGAACGTTTTTTAGATCTCCTGTTAACTATGGCATTAATTGAAGCCCGGAGTTGTGAGCGCTTTAAAAGATTAAGCGAGGGGTTAACTGATGAATACATGAGAAATTTTTACAGGAAGTTCATGGAAAGTGAAGCCGGGCATTATACCTTATTTATAACATTGGCAGAAACTTATATAAATAAAGAAAAGGTAAGGTCAAGATGGAAACAATGGCTGGCTTATGAAGCTGAGATAATAAAAAGTATCGAAGTTAGAGGCGATAGAGTGCATTAATGTGCGTCTAAATTTTCGCCAGCAAAGCACAGTTTTATAGATGCAGGGCTCCTTCGGTTTCAGAATATCTTTATGCTCCGCAATACTATAATAAAAATATTTACTAAAATTGCTCTTTCAAAAACGCTAAAATATTTCTCACCGGTTTACTCATCCATAGTCGGTAACAGTTTTACATTTAAAAATATAATTGGAACAGGCATTGCTATATTACCCCAAACCCATAAAGGGCTTAAAATAAATAAAGAATGAGTACAAACAAATTCATGTTTGCCACGGGCATTGAGAACAGTTACCCTACCATTACTTTACCCGACGGAACCATTAAGCGTATAGATGAAATGGAGAAAACAGGCCATTATAAATATTGGCAGGAAGATTTCAGGCTGACAAAGGAAATGGGTATTGATCATCTTCGTTACGGAACTCCTTATTATTCTTTACACCAGGGGCCGGGTAAGTACGATTGGAGCTTTAGCGATGATGTGTTTAATAAAATGAAAGAGCTTAATATTATTCCTCTTGTAGACCTTTGCCATTTTGGTATACCTGACTGGATGGGGAATTTTCAAAATCCTGACTGGCCTCAGTATTTTGCAGAATATGCAGAAGCATTTGCAAACAGGTATCCTTATTTACAATTTTATACTCCCATAAACGAGATATTTATAGCTGCCATGTTTTCCGGCCAATATGGTTGGTGGAATGAATGTAAAAGCGATGAACGTTCATTTGTTACTGCATTAAAACATTTATGTAAGGCGAATGTGCTGGCATCGCAGGCCATATTAAAAGTTCAGCCTGATGTATTTTTTATACAAAGCGAATCATCAGAATATTTTCATGCGGAAGACCCCTCCTGCCAGGTTCAATGCGACTTTTTAAATCAAAAAAGATTTCTTTCGCTTGATCTTACCTATGGGCATTCAGTGGATGTAACCATGTATAAATATTTAATGGAAAACGGAATGACGGATGCTGAATACATGTGGTTTCAACATAACCAGATGAAAGATAAGAGCCGCTGTATAATGGGAAATGATTATTATATAACCAATGAGCATATGGTACATCCTAAGGGCCATACAAGCCCTGCCGGAGAAATTTTTGGGTACTATGTAATCACCCACCAATATTTTCGCAGGTACAGGCTGCCTGTAATGCATACTGAAACTAATATAACTGAGCCATTCTCAGTACACTGGTTACGTAAGCAATGGGCAAATGTTTATCGTTTAAAACAGGATGGTGTGCCTATTGTCGGTTTTACGTGGTATAGCCTTATTGACCAGGTGGATTGGGATAGCGCCTTGCGCAACGATGATGGCATTATAAACTCCCTGGGTCTTTACGATATTGATAGAAAAATAAGGCAGGTTGGGGTTGAATATAAAAACCTTATTGCCCAATGGAAGGACGTTATTGATAGGGAAAGCTTTGGCGTGCATATTTTTTAAAAATTGGGTTTCCGGCATTTGTCTTTCATCGCATCATCGTTGCGTCGCATTACGTTCATAGGCATACCTTCAGGCAGCTTTGATTATGTTTTATTATTATAGAAAAATAAAATTAGCTATTTTCAGCGCTTCATTTAAAGCATCTTTATCTATCTCCTCCAAAAGATCCTTTTCTTCAAAATACGGTATCATAAATTCGGTATTTATATTTCCCACCAATTCATCATTAGCCATGGGGCAGCCGCCAATACCTTTTAAGGCACCATCAAACCTTTTACATCCGGCTTGTAGTGCCGCATCAATTTTTCCATTCCAGTTATTTGCTGTTGAATGTAAATGAACTCCTGTTTCTATATCCCTATTATCGGGAATCAAAATATTCAGGATTGATGAAATCTGCTCCGGCGTTGCTAATCCAACAGTATCGGCCATGGAAATGATCCTTATACCCAACGCTTTTAGTTTATGTACCCATTTTATTACAATTTCTTCATTATACACATCCCCATAAGGATTTCCGAAACCCATTGAAATATATACTACCAATTCTTTATTATTATTTATGCATAAATTTTGGAT
>MWYX01000030.1 GCA_002050465.1 Chitinophagales bacterium 65-1 | reverse complement strand
ATTTCAGGAATGGGTTTATTGGTTTGCCCTTGTTTGCTTTGTTTGTTTTCCTGATTGCGTGAATTTTTCATAATTAATTTTTTTTATAGGGCTCCAAAAATTGTACCTGTTGGCTTACATATAAATCAGATATCTTGGCACAATCTTTAATAATCATATCAAAAATTTAAATATGAATTCCAGATCAAAAAAATATTACGAGAGCCGGAAGGCAGAAAAAGGTGATAAAAAAGGCTCTGCAACCAATGCAGGGTATGATGAACAAAATGAAAAAACTGTAAAACAACCTAAGCAAAATCCGGCACCCCCAAAAAAACAAGATCAACCGAAGGAAAATAGTCGTGCCGCTCAGGATGATACCGGCGGTGGAAATGACTCCGGAAAATGATAATTAATTAACTGCAGTGTAAGTTCACTTATAATTCATCACCTTCAAATGTATCCCCCTGTTTAATATCTCCTGTTTCAAAACCCTTCTTAAACCAATACATTCGTTGTGCCGAGGTGCCATGGGTAAAGGCATCAGGAGAAACCCTGCCTTTTGTTATATTGTCGTCGCCAATTGCGCTGGCTGCATTTAAAGCTTCCTCAATATCTTTTTGGTCAATTACATTTTTCATTTTTTGATTATAATGAGTCCATAAACCTGCATAAAAATCAGCCTGTAACTCCAACTTAACCGAATATTTATTGTATTCTGTTTCGCTTAC
Organism: Chitinophagales bacterium 65-1; assembly: GCA_002050465.1. GTDB lineage: Bacteria > Bacteroidota > Bacteroidia > Chitinophagales > Chitinophagaceae > Ginsengibacter. The sequence continues at coordinate 15,044 of MWYX01000030.1, read as the reverse complement.
CTGCCCTCGTAACCTTTGCACTTTATCTGATACTCCTAATAGAGATTGTACATGATGACCCACTTCATGTGCTATAACATAGGCTAAAGGGAAATCACCGGTAGCACCAAACCGTGTTTCTAATTCTTCAGCAAAAGAAAGATCGATATAAACATCATTATCAGCAGGGCAATAAAAAGGACCTGATTGTGAGCTTGCGCCTCCACAGCCTGATTGTGTACTTCCCCTGAATAATACAAGTGTTGGCGGTTGATATTGGCTGCCCATATCACTAAATATCTTATCCCAAACATCTTCAGTATCTGCCAACACCACTTTTACAAAACGGGCTCGTTCATCATCAGCAGCTTTTTGCTCGGTAGTCATTTCTTGCTGCTGACCCGGAGGAAAAGCCTGTTGCAAATCAGATACGTCTCCATCTCCCAATAAAAATTTTGCCAGCAAAAATATCACACCAATAATTCCACCACCTACGGCAAGCGGTCCGCCGCTAATGCCCCGCCGGTCATCTACATTACTACTTTCTCTTCTGCCTAACCATTGCATAGTTTAATTTTTTATTAATGATATAAAAATGATGCCATTATTTTATTTCTACAAAATTACCAAGCATTACCCCACAGCCCTTGTAAGTATTTTCTTTAAAACGTACCGACACCTTATATTGATATAAAAAATCACTCATGCCATCGCTGCAAAATTGAGGAAAAATGGTTATGTATAACGGCCTTCCTTCGGTTGAAAGATTATACCGTGTACTGTCTTTATTTATTAGTGGCTTTTCTATTGGAACAATCACAGGTTTTTTCGCATCCGCCAATTTAAACAATATCATTTTCTCATTATCTATATCAAGGCTCCAGAAAGGTTCGTTACCTATACCGATAAAATCTATTCCTTCAATTTGTTTCTGCTTCCATGATGGATTAAGCGCTGCAAGCTCCCTTTTTACGAGTGCATATTGCAGCGAATCAGTAAACAGGCTGTCTTTTCTTAAAAAAAATTTCAGCGGTGCCCTGCCATTTTGGTACATCCATATCATTCCATTTTTTCTTTCCCAAATACCTTCGGTTTTTTTTGGAATGGGTGACTTCCCCCAGGTAAGCTCTTCCAGCCTGTATTTTTTATCCGGGGTAAATAAGATGGTTTGTTGTATTCCTTCACATCCTTTACATGGGTACATTCCCTGGTATGCACCCTGAGGCAGACTATCCATAAAAGCAGCTGCCATTGCAGAATCCCTTATAAATATAACTGTATCCTGTACCCGGGTAGTATCAGTTACAAAAACCGTTTTTTCTTTTACAGGCCTTTGATTGCATGAAAAAATAAAGATGGCCGCTGCAATAAGACAAATAGATTTCATGTTTATAAGAAATTTATATAAAAATACTGCTTTATAAGATTGATGAATGGTATTATTGCATAAAGCGTTATTGATTAGATTTAAAAGATGGGGGTAATGCTGTTGGATGTAAATAGAAAATAAAAATGGAAAGTGGTCGGAGAGATTAAATAATAAAAATACTATTACCTTTTGCTAATTTTAAGAACAATCAATGAAAAAACTCTTAGTTCCTGGTGTAACATTATTGCTTTTAGTAAGTTCCTGCGGCCCCAAAATTTATAAATCAAATGAATTTGATGATGTTACCGTTAAGCACAGGCTTGTTGCCATTTTACCATCTGATGTAACTATTAATCTAAGGCCTAATGAAGCTAAGAAAATGCCAGTTGAGGAAATAGAAAAAAACAGACAATCTACAGGGTATGCTATCCAGGATAAGATGTATAGCTGGTTCCTCAACCGCAGTGATAAATTTAAATACACAGTAAAATTTCAGGATGTAAGCAAAACAAATTCACTTTTAAAAGATGCCGGCATTTCTTATGCCGATCTCCGGGATAAATCAAAAGAAAGTCTTGCAAAATTATTGGGGGTGGATGCCGTTATTTCAAATATCACGAGGATGGACAAGCCTATGAGCGAAGGTGTTGCTGTTGCTATTGGTGTTCTTGTGGGAGCGTGGGGCTCTACTAATAATGTTACTACTACTATTACTATTCACGAAGCAAAACAGGGTGATCTCATATGGAAATACGACTATGTTGCGCAGGGAAGCGTTGGAAGTTCACCTGAAAATTTAGTGAATGGTTTAATGAGGAATGCCTCCAGAAAGTTTCCTTATAATGATAAAGAATAGGGAGGGCTGTTTCTTTAAACCCTACCAACCTTATCTACAAATCAGATTTTCTGGTTAACTAAATATTTTACTATTAAATTACTAAAAAAATTAGTGTTTATAAATATTTCTGTTTATCTTTGAGTTAAATAATAACTTAGATACATCAATTAAAACAGAAAACATGAGCAACACAGAAAAATTAAAAGCATTAAAATTAACTATTGATAAAATAGATAAAGATTTTGGAAAAGGCAGTGTAATGATGATGAATGAAAGATCCCAGGAACCACAGGAAGTTATTTCTACAGGTTCTATTGGTCTTGATGTGGCCCTCGGGATCGGCGGTGTTCCAAAAGGTAGAGTAGTTGAAATTTATGGCCCTGAATCCTCGGGTAAAACAACGCTGGCCATACATATAATTGCAGAAGCACAAAAAAAGGGAGGCATGTGTGCATTCATTGATGCGGAACATGCTTTTGATGCCACTTATGCAAAAAAATTAGGAGTAGATGTAGATAATCTTTTAATATCTCAGCCGGATTATGGAGAGCAGGGTTTGGAAATTGCTGACCGGCTTATTCTTTCCGGCGCATTGGATGTTGTGGTGATAGACTCTGTTGCTGCACTTGTACCAAAAGGTGAACTGGAAGGGGAAATGGGTGACAGCAAAATGGGTTTACAGGCAAGGCTAATGAGCCAGGCTTTGCGTAAACTTACTGCCACCATAAGTAAAACAAACAGTTGCTGCATATTCATCAACCAGCTTCGTGATAAAATAGGTGTGATGTTCGGCAATCCGGAAACAACAACGGGAGGTAATGCATTAAAATTTTATGCTTCTGTTAGATTGGATATACGCAGAATGGCACAGATAAAAGATGGTGATGAATCTGTAGGAAACAGGGTTAAGGTTAAGGTAGTAAAAAATAAAGTGGCACCGCCTTTCCGCGTAGCAGAATTTGACATTATGTTTGGGCAGGGTATCTCTAAAACAGGTGAAATAATTGATATGGGAGTAGAGCTGAATGTAATACAAAAAAGTGGAAGCTGGTTTAGTTATGATACAACTAAATTAGGACAGGGACGGGATTCTGTAAAACAATTATTGGTTGATAACCCAGAACTGGCAGCCGAGCTGGAAGGAAAGATTCGGGCTAAGATCGCCGAAGTTTCTGCATAATTCGTGATAAAATATAAATGGGTTAGTATAGCCATTCACTTTTGTGGATGGCTTTTTTATTACTTAACCCAAGGGCCCAAAGTTTTATTGAATGTATAATTTTATAGTTCAATTGTTTTTGGCGTACTTGGCTTAAAACAATTTACCCATTACACAATTAAACCATGCAGCATCAATTATCTTTGCGCCATGTTAAAATCCACGTTACTAAAAGCCACGGAAGCGGGTGCGAATGAACTAATAAGATTTTTCAACGGTTCTTTTAAAATTTCAAATAAAGAAGGGATTAATAATTTAGTTACAGAAGCTGATCATGCAGCAGAAAAAGCAATTATCGGAGTAATTAGACAAGAATTTCCGGACCATCTTATTTTAAGCGAAGAGTGCGGCGCAAAAGGGGATGCCAACGATTACAAATGGATAATTGATCCCATTGATGGCACTGTGAATTTCGCTAATGGTATTCCCCTTTGTTGTGTTAGCATCGCTGTTGAATATAATGGGCAGATGATATTAGGAGCGGTATACAATCCTAATATGAATGAATATTATTTTGCACAGAAAGGGGGTGGCGCTACACTTAATGAAAAGAAAATTAATGTTAGTGATAAAACAGAGGTTATTAAAAGCTGTCTGGTTACTGGTTTCCCTTACACATACTTAGATGAACCCAATGGGCCTTTACAGGTTTTTGAAAAACTGATAAGGCAAGGCATTCCTGTAAGAAGGTTAGGCAGTGCCGCTATTGATCTTTGCTGGGTTGCTGCAGGAAGATTTGATGGATTTTATGAACATAAACTATCGGCATGGGATAGTGCTGCCGGATTTCTAATAGTAGAAGAGGCGGGAGGAAAAGTAACAGACTTTAAAGGCAATTATTATTCCCCATACCAGCCGCATCTTGTGGCAACCAATGGAAAAATTCATGACGAATTATTAAAATATGTTAATGGAGAATTATAGGGAAATGGATTGATACACCCTAAAGTAAATTTTGTAAAAATGGAACAACGAACAGAAATATCTACCCTTGGTGAATTTGGGTTGATAGAACATCTAACCAAAAACAACGAAATAAAACATGCGTCTACCATATACAGCATAGGAGATGATGCTGCTATAATTGATCATTTTGGTAAGCAAACAGTAATTACAACCGATATGCTTATTGAGGGAATACATTTTGATCTGATGTATACCCCTTTAAAGCATTTAGGATATAAAAGTGTTGTTGTTAATGTAAGCGATATCTATGCTATGAATGCAACACCAGTACAAATTACCATCGCAATTGCATTCAGCAATCGTTTTAGTGTTGAGGCATTGGATGAGTTTTATGAAGGAGTATATTCGGCCTGCGAAAAGTATAATGTTGATCTTATTGGCGGCGATACAACTACATCACAAAAAGGATTTATTATTTCGGTTACAGCAATCGGTGAAGTTACCCCCGACAAATATGTTACAAGAAGTAGAGCAAAAAAAGGTGATCTGCTTTGTGTAAGTGGCGACCTGGGTGGCGCATTTTTAGGCTTAACGTTACTGGAAAGAGAGAAGAAGATCTTTTTAGAAACAAAAGGTGTACAGCCGGATCTTGAAAACCAGGATTATATTATTGGAAGGATTTTAAAGCCTGAAGCAAGAAAAGATATTATAGAATTTTTTGCAGCCAATGAACTAATGCCAACTTCTATGATTGATGTGAGTGATGGGTTAAGTAGTGAAGTGCTGCATATATGTAAGCAAAGCAAGGTGGGTTGTATCTTATATGAAGAAAAGATCCCGGTAAATGATCTTACAAGACAGTTTGCTTATAAGCTTGAGCTTGACCCAACAGCCTGCGCATTAAGCGGTGGTGAAGATTATGAATTGGTATTTACAATTGCACAAAGTGATTATACTAAAATGGTTTTGAACGAACAGCTAAGTGTTATCGGCTATATCACAGATAGGGAAGAAGGAACAAATCTTATTACGAAAGGTGGCAATAAATATCAGCTAACTGCCCAGGGATGGAATGCTTTTAATAAATAACTTATTTACGTACATTTATAAAAAGTTACGTGCATGCTTACAAAACTCACCTTAAATATATCCAAACCAGTTATTGAGAAGGCAAAAAAAACAGCCAGAAAAAAAAGGACCAGTATATCAAGGCTGGTTGAAGAGTATTTAAAAAAGATTTCAAATGAAGAGGAAGAATCGGTTGTTTCTTATATGATAAGAAATGCTCCGGTTATAAAAACCCCATATGGCACAGAGAAAAAATTTCTAAAAAAGAAGCTTGTAAAAAAGTATGTCTCCTAAAATTTTTATTGATACGAATATTATAATAGATTTTCTGGATCAAAGACCGTTTGATTTAGATACTACTAACCTTTTATTTAAGTTAGTGGAGGAGAATGATATTACAGGATTTGTTAGTGAAACTGTAATTACCCATGCCATGTATATTACCGGGTTTGAAGAACGCATTCTTCGGCTGTTAAATATTATAAGTGTTGTATGTATTGAAACTGACATTATTAAAAATGCAATTAAAAGTAATTTTAAAGATAAAGAAAATGGTATTTTATACTATGGGGCGCTAGCTAAAAGGATTGATTATTTCATTACACGAAATAAAAAGGGTTTTATAAAATATAGCGTACAACAACTTCCTGTTTTAAGTCCGAAAGAATTTATAAGTAGGATAAAAATTAAATAAATTCAATACCCTTATAATGCGTGGAAGGTTCTTTTTTAATATTATGCTATGGAGTCTTATAGCAGGCTGCTCTGTATCTAAAAATTATAATGCTGATAAAAAATATTCAAAAGAAAAATTACAGGAAGATTATACTTTACTTAGAAATATTCTTGAACAAAAACACCCTTCCCTTTATTGGTATACTTCCAAAGACAGTATGGATTATTTCTTTGATGACGGATTCAAAAATATTTCAGATTCGATGACTGAACTGCAGTTTGGCTGGAAAATATTAGCTCCGCTTACTCATAAAATTCATTGCGGGCATACCAGCTTCAGTATGAGCAAAGGATGGAATAAGTTTGTCAGGAATAAAAAGATACCCTCTTTTCCTTTGTATTTAAAAGTTTGGAAAGATACAATGGTGGTAACCGCAAACGTGAACAGGAAAGATTCGGTTATAAAAAAGGGGATGCTTGTCACCTCAATTAATGGAATGAAAAACAAGGACATGATAAAAAAAATGTTCGGTTATATGGTGCAGGACGGTTACGAGGATAATGTGAATTACATTCGTTTAAGCACCGGCTTTCCATTTTTCCACCGCAATGTTTTTGGGATATATAAAAATTATTCGGTACAATATGTTGACAGTCTCGGGAAAGAAAAGAAAACAGTTGTGCCATTGTTTGGTGTTACTGAAGACACTTTAAAAAAAATAAAAGATTTTCCTCCTGTAAAACGAACACGCATTTCACGAAAAGAAAGATTAGAAAATGTCCGTTCATTGAAAACCAACAATGGTATATCGGTAATGACTATAAATACTTTTGCAGGGGGTCATCATCTTAAAAGCTTTTTCAGGCGGTCATTCCGGTCGATAACAAAAAATAATATCAAAAATCTTATAATAGATATACGTACCAATGGCGGGGGTGATATCTCTAATTATATAGCGCTTACAAAATTTCTTCGCAATTCGCCTTTTAGGGTCGCTGATACTGCTGTTGCAGTTAGCAAGACTTTTAGGCCATATACAAAATATATTAAATCAGGATTATTTAATAACATAGGATTATTTTTTCTTACAAAAAAGGGCTCTGATAATCGGTATCATGTTGGGTATTGGGAAAAACATACTGTAAAGCCAAAAAATAAAAACCATTATTCAGGAGATGTTTATGTGCTTGCCAATGGATTAACCTTTTCTGCCTCGTCCTTATTTTGTAATGCTGTAAAAGGGCAAAAAAATGTTACACTTGTTGGAGAAAATACAGGCGGGGGCTGGCATGGTAATGCTGGAATTATAATTCCTGATATCACGCTGCCAAATACAAAACTCAGGGTAAGATTACCAATGTTCAAACTGGTACAATACCAACATGTACCAAAAACGGGCACCGGCGTTATTCCAGAAATTTATGTGGGGCCAACTGTTGAAAGTTTAAGAAAAGATATTGACCAGAAAATGCAATTTGTAATACAACTCATTAAAGAAAAAGCTGCAGGATCAATTTCTAAATAATATTCAAGGCATCATCCAAAAAAATGAAGTTGGCTTTGGAGCCCTTTTTTATCATTCCTAAATTATTGTTCATTCCTAATAATCTTGCAGGATATAAGGAAGCCATTCGAAGTGCTTCTGATAATCCAATTTCTGTTTTATTAACAAGGTTTTGTACTCCTTTTACCATAGTTAATGCAGAACCGCTGAGTATCCCATTCGATTCGTACCGATAGCTATCGGTATTATCCCCGGCTAACTGATGCGGATACAAGCCTTCATTTGTTTCTGTAACGGCATCAGTAATAATAAAAAGCCGTTCATTCATTATTTGTTTGGCAATATTTATCATTTCAAAATCCACATGATAACCGTCAGGAATAATACTTGCCATAACAGAATGATGTTGCAATATAGCCCCCGGCAATCCTGGCTCCCGATGATGAAGCTGGCTCATTGCATTATATAAGTGCGTAGCTGAAGCAATGCCATTATTAAAAGCATTTGATCCTTCAGTAAAAGTTGCATTACTATGCCCCGCAGAAATAATTATATCGTTTGCAATAATAAGATCAATTATTTCCTGGCTGCATACTTCAGGCGCAAGAGTTATCATTTTTATTACACCTTTGCCATAATCCAACAATTCTTTTACTTCATCAAATGTTGGCGAATGAATTAAAGCTTCAATATGTGCACCCCGTTTTAATTTATTTATCCATGGGCCCTCAATGTGTAAGCCCAAAACTCCTTTTCCTCCTTCTTCCCAATATTTATTTATAGCATCAATACATTTGTAAAAGACCTCAATAGTGTTTGTTGCTGCTGTTGGTAAAAAATAATTAGTTCCACTTGCAACACAGTGCCCGTATAGCCTGATAAGACTATCTGTAGATGGATAGGTTGCAAATAATTTCCCGGCGGCACCATATATCTGCACATCAATAAATGCAGCAGCAATAATGGGATAATGTTGAATTATCCGGCTGTCATCAGGCAAAGAAACCAGTGGAAGTATATCAATTATTATTTCATTCTCTGTAACAATTGCGTGATCCGGTAACCAGTCTGTTCCTGTAAAAATTTTTTCAGCAGTATATATGCTTCGCATAATTATCCTGGTAAATTAAAAGTATCAGCATCTCTCCAGAAAGGAAATCTTTCTCTAATCCCGTTCAGTTTTTCTTTTTGTAAGGTATAGGTAAAAATATCTTCTTCATTTGCTCTATGATATAAAATTTCCCCTCCCGGATCAACGATCATACTGTCGCCGCTGTGATAAACTTGGTTGCCATCTTCGCCAACCCTGTTAACGCCAACAACATAGCATTGGTTTTCTATCGCTCTTGCCTGCAGTAAAGTTTTCCATGCAGAGCTCCTCTTTTCGGGCCAGTTAGCTACGTAAATTAAAACATCGTACTCACCAGCCGACTGTTGCCGTGACCAGATTGGGAATCTAAGATCATAGCAAACCTGCAGATTTATCTTCCACCCCTTTACCGAAGCAATTAATCGCTTATTGCCGCCGGAATAATGATTGTGCTCATTGGCATATGCAAATAAATGTCGTTTATTATATACGCCATATTCGCCGTTAGGGAGCATCCAGATGAGGCGATTGTAAAATCTCCCTTCTTCTTCAATTATAACACTTCCTGTAAGAATTATTTTTTTAGAAAAAGCGATTTTTTTCATCCATTCAATGGTTTCGCCCTGCATGGTTTCTGCCAAAAGATTTGCCTGCATACTAAACCCTGTACTGAACATTTCCGGAAGGATAACCACTTCTGTTTTTTCCTGTATGCTATCAATTTTTTTAGCAAGCATATCAAGATTTGCTTTTTTATCTTCCCAAACGAGATTAGGTTGTATAATAGTTATGGTGAGAGAGGACATGATGTAAAGTTATTGGATTGGAAAGAAAGAGAGCATTTGCAAATATTCAAGCTGGAAAAGAATAAAGGGAACCTACCCAAGCTGTTAACCACTCCTGCAAATTATATATCTATACAAAAGTTAAACCTAAAAAAAGAACAGGAAGCAATTAAACTGGTTGCTTATTATAATTCTCTTTAAGTATTTCGTATTCAATTGCTGCTTCAGTTTTTTAATTTTTAAATTGTATCATTAAAAATTTGAATAATTAACGTATATCTAACTATTAGCTAATTCTTATAAAATAATACAGCGTATTTTTGGTACTCATTATTTTTTATGAAGAAATTCTATTTAACTGCGCTGTTTTCCCTTCTTTTAGTTTCTCTATTCGCACAAAAAAAAGTACTTGCTGATAAAATTGTCGCAACCGTTGGTGATAAGGTGGTGCTTAAAAGCGAGATTGAAAACAGCATTGCAGATATGCAGCGTCAAAATATTGACCTACCTCCAAATGCTAACTGTCTCCTGTTAGAACAGGCGCTGGGTATTAAAGCTTTAGTGCTGCAGGCAGAAAGGGATTCTATCCCGGTTTCTGATGAGGAAATTAATGCAGAAATAGATAATAAGATAAGATATTATATTAGCCAATATGGCTCAAAAGATATTCTGGAGCAAATTGCAGGTAAAACCCTCTACCAGTTAAAAGAGGATTTTAAACAAACAACCCGGGAGCAAAAATTAGCCCAGAGCATGCGTAATAAAATTGTTGATGATGTAAAGATCACACCTTCCGAAGTAAAGGCATATTATGAAACTATTCCTAAAGACAGCTTGCCTTTTTACGAATCAGAAGTAGAAGTGGGGCAAATAGTAGTGTATCCCAAAGCAAGCCGGGAACTTGAGACGTATGCAATAGATCAATTAAAAGAATTTAAACAACAGGTTGATAGCGGTGCAAAAAAGTTTGAAACACTTGCTTCTTTATACACCGATGATCCGGGAAGCAAAGAAACAGGCGGTAAGTATGATATCAACAGGAATGAAAAATCGTGGGATCCTATATTTCTGTCCAAAGCCTTTAGTTTAAAAGATGGACAGGTATCATCTGTTTTTAAAACAAAATTTGGCTATCACATTATCCAGATGATAAGCCGTTCCGGTGATGACGCTTCTATCAGGCATATCTTAAAAATTCCCCAGGTATCTTCTATTGAAATTAATGATGCAAAACATAAGCTGGATTCTGTAAGATCTAAGCTTATTGCAGGAACTATCAAATTTGGAGAAGCCGTTGCCAAATACAGTGATGATGAAGCAAGTAAATTTACAGGGGGAAGACTCTCTGGCAGAGATGGGAGCACATTTTTAACTATTGATCAGCTGGATAAAGATCTTGTAGTGAGATTAAAAGATCTTACGGTAGGTGAGTATTCACAACCATTTGAATATACTGATGAAAGAGGCAAAAAAGGTGTTCGGATTGTACAGTTAACTACGAGGACTGAACCTCACAGGGAAAATCTGAAAGACGATTATAATAAGATAGCGCAAAGGGCCCTGGAAGAAAAGAAAAACGAAACACTGGAGACGTGGTTTTATAAAAATATCCCTACATTTTACATAAATGTTGACAGCGAATATAAAGATTGCGCTGAAATGCAAAAGTGGACGATCCCTGCTACGGCAACAAAATAAAATATATCGTGAAACGTCAGACGTGAAACGACAATTGTGAAAATTTTTATCTCTCACGTCTCACCTTTCACGTTTCACGATTTGTATACTTACCTTTGCCTTTCTTTTCAATAAATGAGCGACGAAATAAAACACGAATGCGGCCTTGCCTTCATTCGCTTACGTAAGCCCTTTTCTTATTACCAACAACAATACGGATCAGTAATGTATGGGCTTAACAAGCTGTACCTTCTGATGGAAAAACAGCACAATCGCGGTCAGGACGGGGCCGGCATTGCCACAGTTAAACTTAATACTGAGCCTGGATACCCTTTTATGCACAGGATTAGAAGTATTGCTAATCAATCTATCGCTGATATATTTTCACAGATAGGTAAAGAAATAAATGAGATAGAAAAAAGTCATCCTGAGATACAACTTCATCCTGGTTTAATGAAGGGGCATGTAAATTTTTTGGGGGAATTACTACTGGGACATTTAAGATATGGAACGCAGGGGAAAAACAATGTAGATTTTTGCCACCCATTTGTAAAACGGAATACCATTCCTGCAAGAAATCTTGCATTGGCGGGAAATTTTAATCTTGTAAATAAAGATGAATTATTCTCTTTAATCAATTGCCATCCGGATGAGTTCGAAAAGCAAAGCGACCTCGGTGCTATGATGGAAGTAATACATCACTTCCTTGTAAAAGCTGATGAACAGTTTCCAGGCAATCTTGATATGATTAAGGTATTACGAAAAGCGGTTTCATATTTCGACGGTGGATTCACCTTTGGGGGAATCACTGGTAATGGAGTAGGATTTGTGGTTAGGGATGCCCATGGCATAAGACCTTGTTATTACTACGTAAATGATGACGTAGTAGTTGCTGCAAGTGAAAGAGCAGCTATTCGTACGGCTTTTAATGTGGATGAAAATGAAGTGCAGGAGCTAATGCCGGGCTGTGCAGTAATGGTAGATACACAAGGTAATTTTTCAATAGAACAAATTCTTGAACCTAAAGAAAGAAAAGCCTGCAGCTTTGAACGAATTTATTTTTCCCGGGGAAGTGATGAAAAGATTTATAAAGAAAGAACTGCACTCGGATATCATTTAAGTGAAGCAGTATTGAAGGCAATTGACTACGACCTTAAAAATACCATCTTCTCATTTATCCCTAACACTGCAGAAACTGCATTTTATGGGTTGATAAAGGGGGCAGAAGATTATTTAAACAAAATTAAGGTAGAACGAATATTAAGCTGGGATAAAGACTATGATGAAGAGAAGTTAACAGCCATGATCAACAGGAAGATCAGGATTGAAAAAATCGCTATAAAGGATGTTAAGCTCAGAACCTTTATTACAGAAGACAGCAGCCGTAACGAAATGGTGCAACACGTTTACGATATTACTTATGGTACAGTAAGGAAAGATGAAGACACTTTAATAGTGATAGATGATTCTATAGTAAGGGGAACTACGTTAAAGGAAAGTATTATCAGGATGTTGAGCCGGTTGCATCCGAAAAGAATTATTGTAGTTTCTTCTGCGCCGCAAATACGGTATCCTGATTGCTATGGTATAGATATGAGTAAGTTAAGTGAATTTGTAGCTTTTCGTGCAGCAATTGAATTAATAAAAGAAACAGGTAAGGAAAAGTTATTATGCGAAATACTGAATAAATGCAAGGAGTTGCAACGTAATAACAGGTTACATACAGAAAATCTTATCCGGCAAATTTATAAGCCTTTTACCCTGGACCGGATATCCAAAAAGATCGCAGAATTAATTACACCTAAGGAAATTTCTATCCCTGTAGATGTTATCTATCAAACAATAGAAGACCTGCATGATAGTTGCCCTACCAATTTAGGAGATTGGTATTTTACAGGAAATTATCCTACACCAGGCGGAAATCGTGTAGTTAATAAAGCTTTTATAAATTATATGGAGGGAAAAAATGTGAGGGGATATTGATAATTATTAATTTAGTACAATGAAAACTCTTCTTCTTGTTCGTCATGCAAAAAGCAGTTGGGATAATATTACGCTAAGTGATTTTGACCGGCCATTAAATGAACGGGGTAAAAATGATGCACCTAAAATGGCAAAACGTTTAAGGAAGAAAGACATTAAAATAGATGCATTTATTTCAAGCCCGGCAAAACGGGCAAAAAAAACTGCCGAGTATTTTATAAAGGAATTTGACAGAGATAAAGATGAAATAATTTTGATTTCATCTTTATATGAGGCTTCTGTAAGTGATTTTAATGCAGCTATAAAAACTATTGATGATAAGTATAAAAGCGTTGCACTTTTTTCTCATAATCCTGGTATAACTCAATTCGCTAATGAAGTAGTTAGTGGCGCTGACATAGCTAATATGCCTACCTGTAGCATATTTGCCGTAAAAGCTGATATTGACAACTGGAAAGATTTTGTTAAAGCAAAAAAAGAATTTCTATTTTTTGATTATCCTAAGAAAGAAGATTAAGCCAATTGGAAATCATTAAGGATTTATGTTTTACCAACTATGAAAAGACTTTTATTTTTTCTCCTGTCAATTTTATTAATCCCAAAAATCATTGTTCTAACGAGTGGCTGTGCGCAAATAATGGCTCCGACAGGCGGACCCAGAGATACACTTCCACCTGTTCTGGTAAGTACAAATCCTAAACAGCCCGCAACCAATTTCACTGGTAATCGAATTAATTTATACTTCGACGAGTATGTTGAGATAAGAGATATACAGCAAAATTTATTAGTTTCACCTGCGCCTAAATTCAACCCTTACATCGATTCTAAATTAAAAAGCGTTACCATCAGGCTCCGTGATACATTAGAGCCTAACACAACATATACCATCAACCTTGGAAATGCAATCCGGGATATAAATGAAAGCAATGCAATAAAAAATTTCAGTTATGTTTTTTCAACAGGCTCTACAATTGATTCTTTGTCCTTTTCAGGTAATGTTCAGGTTGCTGAATCCGGCAAGGTTGACAGTACATTAATAGTTTTGCTTTATAAAAATTTAGATGATTCAGCTGTGCTTACACAAAAGCCCAAATATATTGCCCGGCTTGACGGTACAGGAAATTTTACTTTTCAAAATCTTTCTGCCGGTGAGTATAAAGTATATGCCTTAAAGGATATTGATGGCAGCAGAACTTATAATAGCAAAACAGAGCTGTTTGCTTTTGCCGATAGTACAGTAAAAGTAACCGGTAATACTTCTTTGTTTTCATTATATGCATATGCAGAAGAGAAAGAAGTACCAAAAACTACAGCAACAGTGGAAAAGACTTTAAGGTATACCTCAAAAGCTTTCACTCAAAAGCAGGATGTATTAACTGACCTTGTTATTGAGTTTAATAAGCCTCTAAAAAATATTGATAAACAAAAAATACTTCTTACCGATACTTTAAATAATATTATTAAAGATGTTGTGATAACTGCTGACAGCACAAATAAAAATATTTTAATAAAAACAAAATGGGCTCAGAATTCAGATTATAAACTTGTGATCGCAAAAGATTTTGCAACTGACACTACAGGTCTTTCTTTGGCTAAATCAGATACGATACGATTTAAAACAAAGGGTGAAACTGATTATGGTACAGTAAGACTTAAGTTTAAAAACTTTGATAAAAACAAAAATCCTGTCCTTCAGTTTGTGCAAAATGAAGCGATAGTAAGTTCGTATCCGCTTACATCTGAAGCATGGAGTGCGGCACTTTTTAACCCGGGTGAATATGAGATGAGGATTTTGTATGATGAGAATAAAAACGGAGTATGGGATACCGGTAATTTTGATCGAAAAAGGCAACCTGAAAAAGTTTATAGTATCTCTCAAAAATTATCGGTAAGAGAAAACTTTGAAAAAGATGTTGATATAGAACTGCCTCTCCCCCGCTAAAAATTCTT
>MWYX01000008.1 GCA_002050465.1 Chitinophagales bacterium 65-1 | reverse complement strand
CATAATAGTATCATATTCCGCTTTGGCAGCGGCATCCTTTAAATCCAGATCTTTCGGTAGGGAATATTCAGAATTTCCATTACTTTCTGTTTTAGACTGCGTATAAGGGTGTGTAATGGAATTAGCTATTTCCCATGGCAAAACCTTTGAAGTGATTTTTCCTGAAGGAGTTAAAAGGACAGCCCTTCTTACAACGTTCCTGAATTCACGTAAATTTCCAGGCCAGCTATAATTTAAAAACATTTCGTTCACATCATCTTCGTATCCTTCAATATTTTTATCCAGCTCTTTATTCGTTTTATCCAGAAAAAAATCTGCAAATAAAGGAATGTCTACTTTACGGTTTCTTAATGGGGGCAGGTTTATAGAAAATTCATTAAAACGGTGATAAAGATCTTCCCTGAATTTCCCCTTGCGATAAGCATCCTGTAAATTTTCATTTGATGCTACAATAATCCTGATGTCAACGTCCATTTCTTTAGTGCCGCCAACTCTCTTGAATTTTCTTTCCTGTATAACTCTTAATAATGCCGCCTGAATTTCATACGAGAGGTTGGTAACCTCATCTAAAAATAAAGTTCCCCCGTTGGCTAATTCAAAGTGTCCTTCTTTATCCACAATAGCGCCTGTAAAGGCACCTTTTACATGTCCAAATAGCTCACTTCCGGCAAGTTCCTTTGAAAGGGTACCACAATCCATAGCAATAAATGGTTTATCTTTTCTATTGCTGTATTCATGTATCGTTTTAGCAATAACTTCTTTACCGGTGCCACTTTCGCCATATAAAATAATACTGTAATTAGTAGAAGCAACAATTTCTATTTGCTTATAAAGCTGTGCAGTTTCTCCATCCTGACCTACTAAAAATTCTTTATTTGCAGATATTACATATGATTTTTTATTTTTTGCTACCGGAGCGTTAACTGAAGGAGTAACGTGATCATCAGTTGGTGTAGCAAGGGATTTTTCAATAACACTTATTACTTCATCCGGAACCAACGGTTTTGTTATATAATCAAATGCACCAAGCTTAATAACGTCAACAGCCGTTTTTATATCAGAGTAACCCGTTATAATAATTACAATTGTTTCAGGGCTTACTTCTTTTATCTTAACTAAAACATCTTTGCCATCCTTATCTCCAAGCCGGAAATCGCATAAAACGATATCAAAAAATCGTTCGGCAACCTTTATTATTCCTTTAGATGCGCTATGAGCTACATCAACATCATATCCTCTTTTCCCCAAAAATCTGCTGAGCAACAAACACATATCAAGATCGTCATCAATAATGAGGATTCTTTTATTCATAAAGGTTGTTGGTTTAGGGATAGCAAAGTTAATCTAAAACTTTGTTTTTTAATACAGGATTTGCAACTTGTATTTCTTCAGTTTTGATCCATACCGAGTATTCATTAGGAAAAATTTTACCACCATAAAGTTTGGCATAAACCTTTGTAAATTCTGCCCCTAAATATAATATTATCGAGTTGTAATAAACCCATACCATAATAATCATTATAGAGCCCGCAGCGCCATAAACAGAAGCTATATTGCTGGATCCCAAATAATAGCCAATAGCCAACTTACCTAATGTAAAAAAAACGGAGGTAATAAGCCCTCCTATTAAAACATCTTTCCATTTTATTTTGGCATCCGGCAATACTTTAAACATCAGTGAAAATAGAAATGTTGTGATTACAAAAGTTAACACACTGTCAGTCAATTGTAAAAATATTACACTGAACTCGGAAAAATACCGGGCTAAAAAATTTCCAAAAGCTGATATAAGGGCATTTAATAAAAGAGATACCATCATTACGAATCCAATACTTATTATTAATGAAAATGAAAGCACCCTGTTGATGATAAGCTTCCACCATGTTTTTTTGGTCTTAATTCTTAATCCCCATATTCTATTTAACGAGTCCTGTACCTCTCCAAAAATACCTGTAGCTCCAATTAATAAAACAATAATTCCCACTATGGTAGCAAAAATATTATTGCCGGTAAGATGAATATTTTTTATTGTATCCTGAACCTGAATTGCAGCTTCACTGCCTATTAATTCATTTATATGCCCATATAACTGTCTTTGAATGGCCTGTTTACCAAATAATGCTCCGCATACTGATATAATTACTATTAAAACCGGTGCTATAGAAAACACAGTATAATAAGCTAATGAAGCGCTGTATTTTAAAATATCATCTTCTACAAACTCAGTAAAAACCTGTTTCAGGTATGTATATAGACCTATAATTCTTTTCTTCATCCGATAATTATTGGGACTAAATTACATAACATTTAAACAAAGTGGTATATATTAATTTTTATACAGTTTTAAATTACTTTATCGAAATTTTTAAGAAAAATATTTATGAAACCCGCTACTGGCAAATAAATTGCCTTACATTGATAAAGAGACCTTGGAATGGAAAAACCAATAGACGTAGATATAGAGGCATTAATTGTAGAGGACGAAATTGATATCTGTTTTTTATTAACAGGGATATTGAGAAAAAAAAATCTGCAAACAACCTTCGTACATAGTATACACGAAGCCCAACACATATTAATAACAAATACACCATACATTCTCTTTTTAGATAATAATTTACCTGATGGGCACGGTGTGGATTTTATACAACACATTAAAAAAAACCAACCCTTAACCAGGGTAATAATGATTACTGCGGATGATACTTTATCAAATAAAAATAAAGCACTTAAGGCTGGCGCAGATTTTTTTATTGGTAAGCCATTTACCAGGGATACTATAAATAAAATAATTGATACTGTTATGGCTCCCCATACTCACTAACATAATTTCTTGCTCAAATTGTAGACTTATTTCCCCGAGACTTTAGAACTATTTTATCTTAGTACACTCTTAAAGTATCTATTGTTATAGCTTTATTCAGACTAATTGATTTTTGGCAAAATTTTTAATATATGTTATACGTCATTAATTATTAATCACTTAAATTTTTTACAACATGGGAAGCTTATTATATGTTATCGCAGTAATTCTGGTAATCATCTGGATCTTCGGATATTTTGTATCTCCGTTTGGAGGTAACTTAATTCATATATTATTAGTAATAGCAATCATTGCTATTTTATTAAAAGTAATAAACAGGGCAGCGTAATTCTTTTACAAAAATTTTTCATCTATAAAAACAATTTTATGGAAAGCTGGAAATTAAAATTAAAAGGTGATTGGAACCAAACCAAAGGAAAAATTAAACAGGAATATGCAGATTTAACAGATGATGATTTAAAGTATGAAGAGGGAAAAGATGACGAACTGGTTGGCAGGTTACAAAAGAAAACAGGTAAAGTAAAGGAAGATGTAATAAAATGGATTGAGAGTTTATAGCCGTTTATTAAATTTTTCCCTGATAGATTTTTAAAGCCCTCAATAATTGAGGGCTTTTTTTATAACTTTACTTACATGCAAATTACTAACAGGTCTCCTTTATATGTTCAGCTCGGATTTAAATTTCTTGTTCTCTTTTTTATTTGCTACTTCATTTATATAGCCCAGGAAATACTGGTACCATTTGCATTTGCCATATTACTTGCCGTTTTACTATTACCCGTAGTTAATTTTTTAGATCGGAAAAATGTTCCAAAGGTGCTATCGATTGCTATAGCATTATTTCTTGCAATAGTTTTTATAAGTGCGATAGTTTATTTTTTGTCAACGCAAATTGCCATTTTTATTGATGATATACCTTCTATTAAAAAGCACCTAAACGATCATTGGCTAACTTTGCAAAAGTGGATCAGAGCTAAGATGAATGTTTCACTTCGTGAGCAAAATGAGTATTTAAATGATGCTGCAGAAAATATATCAGGCTCAAAGGGAGAGTATATCAGCAATACATTTTTTTCAATAACTGAAGCATTGATGCTGGTTATTTTATTGCCAATTTATACATTTCTTATTCTTTATTACCGGGATCTCATCCGCAGGTTTTTATACGCTGTATTTCGTAAAGAGTATAGTGATAAAGTAACGGTAGTAATACAACAATCAAAATTGATGATAAACAGTTATATGACAGGCTTGTTAATAGAGATGGGAATAGTGGCTGTGTTTAACTCAATTGGATTAATTCTGCTGGGTATAAAATATGCATTATTTTTTGGAGTTTTAGCGGCAGTGCTTAATATTATTCCCTACATAGGGATATTTATAGCAACACTTTTTACTGTGCTGGTAACATTAGCCACATCTGATAATACAAGCGATATTATTGGGGTCATAATTGTAATGTATGGTATTCATATACTGGATGTAAATATTCTGATGCCTAAAATTATTTCTTCCCGGCTTAGAATAAATGCCTTAATCTCAATTTTAGGTGTAATTGCAGGCGGAGCGCTAACGGGAATTTCAGGATTATTTTTATCAATACCCGCTGTTGCAATGATTAAAATAATCTGTGACCAGGTTGATGGCTTGCAGGCATGGGGTATACTTTTAGGAGATGATATTACAGGAACAAAAAGATTGAGGATATATAAAAGAATTAAAGGATTAAAAACTACAAAAATTGAGAAGCCCATACCTCCGGCTTAGAGATTAGGCATAATTAAATGTGATGATGAAAGAGGATCCCTTCCCTTCTTCACTTTGTGCCTGAATGCTGGCATTATGGTTTAAAATAATATTCTGTGTATTAGTCAGCCCTAATCCGGTTCCTTTTTCCTTTGTTGTAAAGTAGGGCTCAAATATTTTTAATAATGATTCCTTATCCATGCCTTTCCCGTTATCGGATATATTTACTACACAACTGTTGTTTTTATTTTCAGTTATAATAGTCAGAATTCCTTTTTTAGGTTCCATTGCTTCAATGGCATTTATAATAATATTTAAAAATGCAATATTAATTTTTTCAATGTCGACCAGTATAGGGCAAAGATTTTTAGTGTAATTTTTAATTACCTTAATTTCTTTAAGGTCAATTCTGTCCTGTGCAAATCCAAGACTTAAATCTAACAGGTCGTTTACATCAACCGCTTTATAATCAAGCTGTGTAGCTTTAGTAGAATTTAAGAGATCGCTGATCAATTCATTTATCCTGTTACTGTTTCTTGTAATCATATTAAATAAAATATCTACATCAGCAGCCGGTGGTATTTCTGAGCGCAAATGTTCTGTTGCAAGGTTAATATTAGTTAAAGGATTTCGTACTTCATGTGCAATTGTTCTGGCTATTCTGCCTGTTGCTGCAAATTTTTCTATACTTCTCAACTCCAGCAATTCGGTGCTCAGCTTATACAGTTCATTAACTCTTATCTCTAATTGATTTCTAAACTCTTCTGCCTGTTCGTCTGCAGCCTGTTTGGCTTTATTTTCTTTATTAAACGTACTGATAGAATAAAATGCCAATACAATAGCTATAACAATAGAAGCAACGCTGATAACCTTAATAAAATTAGACAAAGTAGTTACCCTGTTTGACCTTTTAATCATCAGATCATTTTCTTCAGTTTGCAATTTAATTACAAGTGTTTTTATACTATCCATTGTGAGTTTGCCTTTATAACCCCATTTCAACATAGTATCAGCTACTACAGAACTGTTATTTTTAAAAATTGTCAATCCTGATGATAATAAATTCAACTTGTTTTTTATTAATAATTGTAAAGTGTCGATCCTTGGTTGTTGTATAATATTATCTGAGGTGAGGGATTTTAGTTTTAAAAATGTTGAATCAATAAGACGTGGCGCATTATAATACTCATTTAAAAATCTTTCATCTTTTATAATTAGATACCCACGGAATGCTGATTCGGCATCTTTTAATTCAGATGACAAAATATCCAGCGTATTTATAACCTTAGCAGTATGATGTACCCTGGTTTGCTGATTTAATACCTGTTGGGAACTGTAGAAAGTAAGAATATAAGAAATAAGCAAGAGGATAAATGCAGTAAGATAACCCCAGCGAACTTTGTCTGCAATTTTATCAATAATAGAGGTTAGCATTAACCCTGTTTTGTTTCAAATATACTCAGGTTTATTTTAATAAATTATAACATAGACTTACTGGTATAAAAATTGACTGAAGAGAAATAAATTAAATTTATTACAATGGCAAACGTAAATGAAAAAGCAATTGATAGATTAAATCATTTAATTTCTATTGCAAATGATGGAAAATATGGTTACGAAAATGCTGCTGAAGATGTAAAGGATGAAACGCTGAAACAAATGTTCAGACAATATTCAGGCGAGCGAGCACAATATGCTGAAGAACTGAAAAGAGAGGTTGCGGCGTTTGGCGAATCCCCCGATAAAGATGGTGGGCCATTAGGTGCATTACACCGTACCTGGATGGATATTAAAGCAGCTGTTACATCAGGAGACCGGGAGGCGATTTTAAAAACCTGTATAACAGGAGAGGAAGCCGCTGTAAAGGCCTATACAGAAGCATTAGAAGATGAAAATATCAGCGGGAATATAAGAGGCATTATTTCAGAGCAATTGAGTGGTGTTCAGGTAGCACTAAACAGCATTCGTACGCTTGCCGAAAATGAATCTGATTAATACCAGCACTTTAATAAATTACACATGGCCAAATACTCAAAGCTTGCAAGCGAAAAAGTTGAAGAAGCTATGCATGAGAAGAAACGGGGTGAATTAAAAAGTGGTAGCGGAAAAAAAGTTACTTCACGCAAACAGGCAATAGCTATAGGTTTATCTGAAGCAAGAAGAGAAGGCGCAAAAGTTCCTAAAAAACCGGAGTCTTCTAAATCTTCTTCCAGATCCAAAACGGCTACAAAAAAAGGTAGTAAAAATCCGGTTCCCAAAAAGGGATCTAAATAATAATTATCTTTTGAATTTTCTGACAATCCACCAAATAAGGGCCACCACTGCTACTACTATTATTACACCTATCCAAACACCAAATCCAACCAGATCACCCATCACCTCACAACTGCTCATCGCAGTACTTAAGAATAATAACACTGCCAGGATAATTCCATTGTTTTTTTTCATACTGTTCATTTTTTGTTTTTAACAATTTTACTTTGATTGACTTGCACAATTTTGTTGTGCCTCATCTAATGAGTGGTTTTTTTCGCCTCAGGTCCAAGTATTTTTTTATCTGCATATCTAATTCTAAAAAAAAGCAGTATTGCATTTAAAAGAAATGAAATACAATTGGTAAGAATGATAGGAAAATCATTTCTTAAAATACCATACCAAATCCACCCTACAACACCGGTTATTAAAACAAGTATCATAAGCAAAGAAATTTCTCCCGCTTTCTTTTCTTTAAAAGTTTTAATAAGCTGCGGAAGCATAGAAACCGAAGTTAAAATCCCTGACCCTATCCCAATAATTTGTACGTATTCTAACCTCATTATCGCTTAAAGAACTATATGTTTTAAAAAAGTCAGGTTTTTAAAACCTGACTTTACTTTTTGAATTTAATAACTGCATTATTATTATTTTATAGCTTCCGTTTCCGTCACATACAGAGCTCTGAGAATTTTTGCTTTTACTTCATTCGTTTCGGCTCTAGATGTTTCTGAAACTAATCTATTCTCGTTTTTAAACTCTTTATAATCTGTTTTTTTTGTCTGATGATATTTACTGTCATTTCCTGAATAAACAACAAAATAGAATAACCAAAATAATGGAAGGATATAATCTTTTCGTAAAAAAATTTTCATAAATTATTCTTCAGTAGCTTCTACATTAATGTTGTTTTCTGCTATAGTTGTTAACAGTTTATCAGCTTCCTTTTCTTCCTCAAGGGTTTGTACCATAAGTTGTGCAAGATCATTTTTACCAAGCGTTTTTGCCAGCTGAGCAAGACTGCCATAAGTAGCAATTTCATAATGCTCTACTTTTTGAGCCGCCATAATCAGGCCTACATCCCGGGTTAAAGTTCCTTGTTCCGTAGCTTCAATTATCCCCTCTGCTTCCTTTGTTAAGCCATCCATCGCTTCACATTTTTTACCCTGGGCCTTTGCATCTAAAATTTCAAAGGCTTCTTCCAATCTTGTTACCTGCTCTTTTGTTACTCTCAGGTGATCGGCAAAAGATTGTCTTAATTCTTTTGAAGTGGCTGCTTTTTCCATTTTAGGCAAGGCCTTCAAAAGATGTTTTTCTGCCCAATAAATATCTCTTAATTCCTCTAAAAACAACTCTTCAAGCATGGTAGACTGATTTTCTTTAGAGCCAGCGGATCCATTAGCGGACCTTTTGCTTCTTCCAGAATTACCGTTTGAACTTTTAGCAGTGGATGAATTGCTTTTACTTTTAGTTTGTGTTTGTGCCATAAGTGTTTACTTTAAAGTGTTATAGATTTATAGATAAAGTGTTATTGTGTATTTCCTTTTAAAGATTATGCCAAAATATTTAAAAAGGGTTAATCGTATTAAATCTTTGATAAGAATATGTGCGTGAAATAAAAGTCATTTTCTCTTCCTCAGAATGGGAAAAAAATTACTCAAAGTCAGCATGAATTTAATTCCGGGCATACCTTTTTTTGAAATGTTTTAAAGCCTCTACTGGCTTATATTTCAGAGTATTATTACCAAAGAAATTAAGATTGGCAATGTTTTATATAGATGGTATGAAGAATCTCATTTTTAAATTTTTAAAAACCACAAATTATGGGCTCAGGAAAAGTATTATCAAGCGTATTAGCAGGTGCCGCAGCAGGCGCTATTCTCGGAATTTTATTTGCACCTGATAAAGGCACAGAAACAAGAAGAAAAATTGCTGAAAAGGGTGCTGGTTTAGCTGATTCTGTAAAAGGTAAAGTAGGTGAATATTCTGATGCAATTGCAGAAAAATATGATACAGTTAAAGAAAAATTAACTGGATTAGCGTCAGAAGGAAGAGATATGGCGAACCAGATTAAAGGGGCAGCTACAGAAAGGGGATCTTCGATGAAGGCTGATGTTAGAAATTCAATGAATTCCT
The DNA here is from genome assembly GCA_002050465.1 of Chitinophagales bacterium 65-1. GTDB lineage: Bacteria > Bacteroidota > Bacteroidia > Chitinophagales > Chitinophagaceae > Ginsengibacter. The sequence continues at coordinate 7,395 of MWYX01000008.1, read as the reverse complement.
AATATTCATTGAGGAAAAAACAAGTTCCCGGTGATAAATGTATAGAAATGGAAAATCAATCAGGCCCCGTTGAATTACTTGTTGAGAAAGTAAAGGATTATGCAGAAACGAGAATTGATCTGTTACGGCTAAAAGCTATTGATAATTCCTCTTCATTTTTATCATTGCTTATAGCTATGATAGTTGTGATTCTTGTTGGGCTCATTTCTTTTATGATCCTGAGTGTAGGTTTAGCCTTACTTTTAGGGGATCTTCTTGGAAAAGCATATTACGGGTTTTTTATTGTAGCCGGAATCTACCTTATCACCGGGCTTGTTCTTTATTCTACACGTGAGAAACTGCTAAAATCGCCTATGGCCAATTCCATGATCAAAAAGTTGATGGATTGATGTTTTAATTTTGTGCAATGAAAAAAATACACAAAGCAGAAGAATTAAAAAGTGCCATTCTTGAATTAGAAGCAAAAAAGATTGTTACAGAGGAAGCAATGAAAAGGCAATTTCATGAAACTTTAGAGATTTTTAAGCCATCCAATATTGTAAAAAATACTGTTTCTGAAGTAACCGCATCTCCGCAGTTTAAGCATAATATTCTAAATCTTGCATTAGGATTGGGAGTTGGATTAATAACTAATAAAATTACAGTGGGCAGAAAAGCAGGTTTATTAGCCAGAACTTTAGGTACTGCTTTACAATTTGGGGTTACCAGTTTAATAGTAAAAAATAAAGCTAACGAAGAAACGGTAGGCCATAAACGAGGTGGCTTATTCAGAAGGATCTTCTCCCGTTCAACCTCCTAATTTCTTTAAACATTTATTAAGGTCAATACCTTTACCCAATATTGGTATAAAAATATCTCCTGATTTTTTTACACGTTTCATTATATTTTTGATGTTAAAATCCTGTGGAGTTAACCCCCTGGTAACTTCTTTCCATAAAAGCGGAGTTGATACCGTAGCTCCAGGTTTTGGGCGAAGACTATAAACGCAGGCAATAGTTTGTCCACGCCTGTTTTGCAGGTAATCCATATAAATATGTTTACGTCCACGCTTTTGTAAATTTCTTTCAAGCGTAGTAAATGCAGGTATTTGCTCATTAGCCAGCATGCATATGAGGTATGTAAAATCTTTTACCTGTTCATATGTATATCTTTTAGCAGTAGGAACATAAATATGCAGGCCGGATGCGCCTGAAGTTTTACAATAGGATGGAGCGCCTGCTTTATCCAGTACTTCTTTCACAACATTAGCAGCCTCTATCACCTGTTCAAAAGTATTTTCATCAGAGGGATCAATATCTATCATTAAATAATCAGGATTATCAAGCGCCTCAACGGTTGAATGCCAGGGATTGATTTCTATACTACCTAAATTATTAAGATAGGTAAGCGTTGGCTTATTATCGCAAATAATATAATTAATGTCTTTATTAGTGGATTCAGAATAGATCTTTTTGGTTTTTACAAATGATGGAGCATCCTCACCTGTATCTTTATGAAAAAATCCTTTTGCTTTAATTCCATTTGGGTTTCTAAGTAAAGATTGTGGCCTGCCTTTTAAATATGGCAAAATATAATCCGCCATTTCAATGTAATAATTTATCACATCGCCTTTGGTTATCCCTTCATCCGGGAAGTATATTTTATTGATGTTGGTTGCTTTTACTTTTATTTTCCCAAAAGTGAATATTCTATCATTATCATTTTCAGGGTCTTCTAATACTCTTTCTCCTTTATCAATTTTTTTTATCCCAATAGCTATCGGGACTGTTTTTTTTACGGTTTTTGTATTAGCCATAGTAACTTCTTTAATTGGTTTGTCTTCTCTTAGATGAAGAAATATAGGATGCCTCAATATTCCATCCCGTGTTATTTCAGTAAATTTCATTTCACAAACTAGTTTGGGCTTAACCCACGTAACCGGCATATTAGTTTTTACTTTTTCCTCAAAAGGAGAGTTGCTTTGTTTAAGCGGTTGCAGCAAATCCCACATTTCCTTTAAAGATCTCTGATTAAAGCCCGAGCCTGTATGGCCAATATATTTAAGTTTACCTGACTGGTTTTCATCTTTAACTCCAAGAACCAATGCTCCGAAATATTTTCTTGCTCCTCCGGGATCCGTATAGCCACAAATAATTGCTTCCTGTGTTTTATGATTTTTTATTTTTAGCCATTCATTGGTTCGCTTACCAATATAGTAATGACTATCCGATTTTTTAGCCAAAATACCTTCAAGATTTTTTTCTTTGCTTGCATTAAAAAAAGCAATTCCTTGTTCCAGTATGTGATCTGAATATTTTATTACTTCATTTTTAGGAATGATTTCATGCAATAATTCTTTTCTTTCAATCAGGGGAAGTTCGCATGTATTGCGCCCATTAAGCGACAGAATATCAAATGCGTAAAACTGTATCGGGCGATGAGTGTTTTCCTCATAATGTTGTAATAATTGAAACTCAGGATGGCCATCGTCATTTAATACTACTATCTCTCCATCAATTATTGCATTTGCTTTTATTTTTTTTAATTCATTTACTACAATGGAGTAGGAGTTTTCAAAAGTATTTCCATTTCTTGAATACAATCGTACATCACCATTATTCACTTCGGCAATTGAACGATAGCCATCCCATTTAATTTCATATAACCAGTTCTGATCATCAAAGGGTTCATCCGCTTCCTTTGCCAACATTGGCTTTATAAAATCGGTGAGTTGCCGGCTATTTTTTACCGAGGTTCTCAGGAAACTTTTTTTTTACCGGTAACTTTTGCTGCCAGTCTTTTACCAGTTGCCAGTTTCCCGGGTTGATTTTCAGCAAGCCATTTATTTATGGGAGAATTTCCAGGAGTATCCTCTTCGCTGTTGTAATCTCCTTCTACTGCACCTTCATCATTGTGTTTTATTAAAAGCCAGGCATTATCCTGTTTGCCCTTTAATCTTACCAAAGCAAATTCGCCTTTTAATTTTTTGCCGAACATCCTGATTTTCAAATTGCCTGCATGCAAACCGGCTTTCAGATTTTTTTGTGCAGTTTTAATATCAGAATTTACAAGATCAGAATAAGTGCCGCTATCCCAAATTTCAACTATGCCTGCTCCATAACCTGACGGAATTACTCCTGCAAAATCTTTATAATCATAAGGATGGTCTTCAACCATCATTGCAAGGCGTTTATCTTTTGGGTTTAATGAGGGGCCTTTAGGAACCGCCCAGCTTTTTAAAACGCCATCCATTTCCAATCTGAAATCGTAATGAAGATGTGATGCTTTGTGGCGCTGAATTACAAAAGCCAGTTTTGATTTGGAAGATTTTGGTTTGCCTTCAGGCTCAGGGGTTTCATTAAAATTCCTTTTCTTTTTATAGAGTTCTAAAGGCATGTTATGAGGCTTTTTTTCTTTTAGGCGTATCCAGGCTTGCTTTTAATTGAGACATAAGATCCTGTGTTTTACTATGCACCACTTTCATTTTTGGCGCCTCTATTTTTTGGCCCTTAGCCTTGGCCTGTATAAGCTTTAACAGCTCATCCCTGTAATTATCTTTGTATTTGGATATATCAAACTTGCCCGTGAGCTGATTAATTAATGATACAGCCATTTGTAATTCTGCAGGCTTAATAGCAGTATTTTCCGGTAGCGTGAGTTCTTTAGGGTCCCGTATATCTTCTTCAAAACGAATTCTGTTTAAAACTAAAACCTTATCATTCGGTCTTAATATAGCAAGGCTTTCTTTACTCCTCATAACAAAAGTTGCAATGCCAACTTTCTTTGTTTTTTTTAATGCTTCAAGCAGCAAAGCATATGCTCTTGTGCCTGATTTATCCGGTTCGATGTAATAAGGCGTTTCGTAATAAATGCTGCTGATCTCTTCCTCTTTTACAAAATCAGATATTTCAATGGTCTTGGTTTTTTTAGCACTGGCGGCTTCGAAATCCTTATCATCCAGTATCACATAATCATTATTGTATTTGTATCCTTTAACTATACTTTCCCATTTTACTTCTTTACCTGTTTTCTCATTCACCCTCATAAATTTTATGTTGGAATGATCTTTTTTATCAAGCATATCAAGATCAAGGTTACTTGATTGCGTTGCGCTGTATAGCTTAACAGGAATATTTACAAGTCCAAAACCAATTGCGCCGGTCCAGATAGGTCTCATGGCTTTTAATTTTAATGTATGTATGAAAGTATTGTGCCTTTTTATAATTTATAGCAGTTATAGGTTTTTGTAAGAAAGTATAATAATACAGTTGAGCTTATGAGGAATAATTTCCACAGGAGCATAAAAAAACTCCGAGCTATTATTGCCGGAGTTTTTTATCTTAATAAATTATATATTATTTCCAACCTGGGTTTTGCTGACTTCTGATATTTTCATTAGCATCAAGTTCCCTTTGTGGGATGGGCAATAACCTCCTAAAATCAGAATACGGAATTAACCTTGCTGACGCAACATAATTAGTACTACGAACTACATCACGCTTTAGCCTTTGTAAATCCAAATATCTATCACCTTCAAAAGCCAATTCTTTTCTTCTTTCCTTTATAATATCTTCAAATAATACAGCTCCTGTTGAAGCGATGGGTGCAGCACCCCTGGCTGCGGTAAGTAGATTTACAAACTTTAATGCATCAGCCTCATTAACCGGTAAAGAAGCTTCAGCTGCAATAAGATACATATCACTCAGGCGTAACACTTTTGTATCACTTATCTCTGTACCGAAAACATTTGGGTATTTGTTTACAAAAATTGCTCTAACCCCCGCTCTTACTCCAACTGTATAAAGATTTCTTCTCACATCTGAAGCACTAAATAAATTATATAAATCATCTGAACATAATAAATCGCCATATCCTGATTGAGAATATATATTTGGTAAGGCATCAAAACCATTGCTTGAAATACCATCAGATGATACTTCAAATAAAGTTTCTACTCTGTCTGTCCTTAGCAAAGGGCTTTTCCAATAAGCATCATGATTAGCGGCAGTTAAAAGCGTAAACCCGCTACTATTGATTACATCAAGAGCTGCTGTTTTTGCATTTGTTTTATCACCCATTGTTAAATACACTTTTGCATGCAATCCTCTAGCAGCATATTTACTAAATTGGGTAGAATTTTTAAATTGTGTTATTAGTGTAAATGCCTGAGTTAAATCAGCATTAATTAAAGTGTAAACTTCAGATACTTTGTTTCGTGCCGGGAAAAGTGTTATATCAAATTTTGTAACAATTGGAACCCCTAATCCATTTGGGTCGTCAGTGAAAGGTCTTGCATAATAACGAATTAAATTAAAGTAACATAATGCTCTTATAGCGTAAGCCTCACCTTTATATTGATTTACATTCGCATTGGCTGCAACTGAAGAATTAATGATATTGTTACAACGCAATATAGTTGAATATGCTGATGTCCAAAATGCATTAACATCACCATCAGTTACAGTATACAGGTAATTATTAAAATTAGTATACCTGTTAGAATTTAGGAGAGATTGATATGCATTATCAGCCATTAGATCACCAAGTACAGGAAATGTTCTCCCTAAGTGACCCGTACTTCTTAAACCAGAATAGGTACCCAGTAAAGCAGTTGATAAATCTGTCTCCGATGCTAAAGCGGTTGCAGGGGTTAAAGAAGTTGGAGGAGTTTGAACCAGGTAATCTTTTTTGCAAGAGGATAATGTAGCAAAACTAATTATCACTGTGAAAAACAATATATATTTTGAAATTTGTGTCATGTTTTTTTTTTTAATTTTTTTAGAAACCTATGTTTAATCCTACCGCAATTGTTCTTGGAATAAATTCATTTAAATTAGACCTTGCGGATGCACCCTGTTCCGGATCAAAAGGTTGATTTTTATCTTTTACCCATGTAGCCAGATTTGTTCCTCTAACATAAAAGAATACACTTGATAATCCAAGTCTTGATATTGCAGACTGTGCTACCATATATCCTAATTGTAAATTTCTCAGGCGAACATAATTTGCATTGTTTAAATAAAATGTTGAAGAATTTTCAAAGCCTTTATTACCTCCATAAATATACTTTGGAATATCCGTTACATCACCTGGTTTTTGCCAACGGTCTAAAATTCTGGATGATTTATTGAACGTAGGAAAGGCGCCTGCACCAATATAAAATGAATTAAAACCATCAAATGAATGGTTACCACCACTATAATAGAATTGGGCTTCAAGAGTTAACCCTTTAAAAGTGAAAGTATTGGTTAATGATCCAAAATATTTCGGTGATGCTGTCTGACCACCAATTAAACGTTGTGCGCTGGAATAAACGTTTTGGGTAGATTTTTTTGTGGAATCTGTATACCATAAGGGATCTCCATTTGCGGGATCAACACCGGCATACTGTCTTAAAAAGTAGGATTGTACATCAAAACCAGGGCGGAGTATAAATAATCCACTTAGGATATCTTTGCCGCCCGGCAGACTGGTAACCCGGTTTTTATTATTTGCATAATTGAAATTAATATTCCAGGTAAAATCCCGGGTTTTTACCGGGATAGCATTAAGTGTTATTTCAACACCTTTGTTCTCTAAGGCCCCAATGTTTTTTCTAACTGTAGTAAAACCTGAAGTAGCTGATAGGGGCACATCTAATAAAAGCTCAGATGACTTTCTTTTATAATAAGTAGCCTCAAGATTTACCCTGTTTTTTAAAATACCCAGATCAAAACCAACATCAAAAGGCCTGTTTTCTTCCCATGTCAAATCAAGATTACCTACATTATTGGGGAAACTTCCGGGAGTACTATTATAATTTGCCCCAAAACCATATCCTGGAAAGAATTCATAGTTACCAATTGCAGCATTACCGTTTTTACCATAAGAGGCACGAAGCTTCAATTGACTTATTATTTTATTGTCAAGCAGGAACTTTTCCTGTTCTACATTCCATGATGCACCTACTGACCAAAAATTTGCATATGGATTATTTGAACCGAATCTTGACGAACCATCTCTTCTATAGCTACCAGAAAGATTATACTTGTTTTTATAACTAAAATCAAGCAAAGCAAACTGAGAAATAAATGAATAGTTTGAAATAGTAGCAGAAGCAGTTCTGGGAGTAGCAGTGGAAGCTGCCTGCTGTAATGCCAGTGTTAAAGGAAATCCTGTTCCCTGAAGAGTATTAAAATAACCTTTAGATAATTGGTTTTCATAACCAACTTTTAAATTAGCATAGATATCTTCTGATTTCCCAATATTCTGACGATAATTCAGTGTGTTGGTGAAAGTATAATTATAATATCTTGTGTAATAATTAAATACTCTTCCTGTGGTTGCAGGATTGTATAAAATACCTGTACCGAATTGAGGACTACCCGGAAGAGTAGTAACTCCATCTCCATAAAAGGGGTTATTGTATTGCTACAC
>MWYX01000011.1 GCA_002050465.1 Chitinophagales bacterium 65-1 | reverse complement strand
ACGCTTTTAGTTTATGTACCCATTTTATTACAATTTCTTCATTATACACATCCCCATAAGGATTTCCGAAACCCATTGAAATATATACTACCAATTCTTTATTATTATTTATGCATAAATTTTGGATATCCTCAACTCTCAGCAGTGAGTCTTCAATCGTGCTGTTGGTGTTTCTTAATTGAAAAGTTTCAGAAATAGAAAAGGGAAAGCCGAGGTAGGTTATTTCATCAAACTTAACGGCTTCTTCCGCGCCCCGAACATTGGCAACAATGGCTAAAAGCTTGGTTTTACTATTACCTATTGACAAACGACCAATGACTTCTCTGGTGTCTGCCATTTGAGGAATTGCTTTTGGAGAAACAAAACTTCCAAAGTCTATCGCATCAAAGCCAACCTTTAATAAAGCATTGATGTATTCAATTTTTTTTGCTGTTGGAATTAATTCTTTCCAGCCCTGCATAGCATCCCGGGGGCATTCGATAAGTTTTATTTTATTGCTCATTGCAGTACAGCTTTTTTACTGCGTTCGAGCTTTTCTCTGATAGGACTAAAGAAATTGCTCCTTTGTTTCTCACTTACTGAACTTATTAAAGTAGATTTTCGTATTAATTTTTGAAAGTATTCATACATATAGTCGCAAAAAACAGTGTCCTGTGTACTGAAAACATTTATAAAGGAATGATTTAAGAATACCACCGGCTTTTTATTAAGTACCGCCATTACCGTATTATCCCCGATAATAAATTCGTTCACATATATTTTAACTGATGCACCTGTTGCTCCCTTTGCATTGCGGTTAAATTTATAACCGGCCTCTGCCTGATCTTCAATATGGTCAACCATTTTTTCCAGGCACTCATATAGAGTTATAATGTCTTTTTTCGAGGCAAATACATTGGTGTCTCTATAATATTCAATTTGCTGAATGTATGTATTTATGTTATCAACATTCCATATTTCGTGTGATGGTATGTTATTATAGGTATCTAACAGTTTCTCGCCGGTGGTCCGAAGCTTTTCATCAAAATCATCAAAATTAAATTTTGTTTTACTGTATTCAGGATATTCGAGTACAGTTTTCATCCAGAAAAAAAATTTAAAGGCTGCCAGTTCAGGAAATTGATAATAATAAATTACGGGAGCATCCTTAGCCCAGTAATACAATTCCTTTTCCTGAAATGAATTTATCATTTGCATCTGTCGAAGAAGATTTTCCAGGTATAAATCAAATGAAAAATTTGTCCTGTCAGCAAGTTTACCCGTAAATAATACAGAATCTGAGTTCAAATGCATGAACTGATCCAGGGAAATTTTAAAATGAATGCACAATTTTTTAATTTCTTCCAGCGCAATTGGCTTTTCTCCACGTATTCTACGATAGGCGCTGTCATTACTGATATTCAATACATCAGCTACTGCATCAACTATTGAAAGATGAGGTGGTAATAATGCTTTTATGTGTTGAAAAAATACCTGTTGTGAGCCATTCGATTCCATCTGGAAATTTTTTAGTAAATAACAACAACCTGTAACAATTGTTTAGTAAAAGTTGCCAAAAAGTATCAATTAATAAATTTTATTATTAAACCATGGAAGTCGGCAGGATACGCTTACCGGTTTCTAATAATAATCGCTAAAAATAAAATATCCCCTTCATAAAACAATTAGTAATCTTTTGTTGCGCAAAATATGTTTGATGTATAATTTAATTATTATACCAAAAACATTCCAATGCAACTTGATACTATCATTTTATATCAGGCAGTACCAGCGCTTTTAATATTTGTAATTGCAGAAGCGGTTTACATGATAAAAGAAAATCGGCATGATAATAAAGATATGCTCGCAAGTATTGGATTAGCATTAGGTGCATTACCTGTGTCGCTGCTTGTAAAAGGAATCGTTATATACACCTATACAATAATCTATCAATTCAGATTTTTTACTTTACCTGATAACCTATGGTGGGTATGGATTATTTGTTTTTTTGGTGATGACTTCTCTTATTATTGGTATCATCGCCTGAGCCATCAAATAAGATTTTTATGGGCATCGCATATGGTACATCATTCATCGGAGCAATTTACTTTTTCTGCAGGTTTAAGAGTTCCCTGGACAAGTAATATTACCGGTACTTTTTTATTTTGGGCATGGATGCCGTTAATTGGCATTGACCCTTATATGGTAATCTTTATGAAATCCGCAAGTGTTCTATATCAATTTTGGATGCATACAGAATCAATAAAAAAATTACCGGGATGGTTTGAAGCTGTCTTTAATACTCCTTCTCATCACAGGGTACATCACTCCAGCAATATAGAATACCTGGATAAGAACCACGCCGGAACGCTTATTATATGGGATAAGATTTTTGGAACTTTCAAGGAAGAAGAATTTAAACCAAAGTACGGATTAACAGAAAATATAAAATCGGTAAACCCATTTATTATTGAATTTTTTGAATGGAAAAATGTGGTCAGGGATTTTAAAAAAACAAAAAAACTCAAACATCGTATTCAATATTTGTTTAATTCCCCGGGGTGGAGCCATGATGGAAGTACAAAAACAACAAAGCAGTTGCAATTAGATTTAAAATCTTCATACTTTAATGAACATCATAAAAACTTAAAAACATGAAAAAGTTCATCACTCTCATCGCCTTTACTATTGTGGCTCCAATTTATTTTATCTCATGTAAAAAATCGGATACGGAACAAACATGAATATTTTTATTTACAATTTTAAAACGAATAACATGAAAAATGTACTTTCAATTTTATTATTACTGCTGGTACTTATTGCATCTTGCAAAAAAGAAAAAGCCAGTTCTGATCTTCCTCCCTCTGCAGTAAAATTTTCCGCTGAAGCATTGGCCTATGTTAAATTACCTGTTGAAAAATACTTTATTTACAAAGACTCGGCAACTGGCCGCTTAGATTCTGTGATAGTTAAAGAAAGCACCCTTCGAACAACAGATGTACCTAAATATAACTGTCCTTCTTCTACCAATTTGTTTTCTTTTTGTACGAGCCACGCGGCTTATAATTATGAAATTTTTACTTTAAAACTTGTAAAATTTAATGGCTCATTACAGGAAGATTGGTATTATGAAACTGCCAATTCTGTTCCAATCGGCTCATGGATTGTTATAGCTACAGATACTGCAATGTTATATTTTTCTGGAACATTTTGGTACCCGGTTACTTATATCCAAAGCCGATATGCAACTGCATACTTTCATTCTTCATTTCTAGTGGAAGGGAAATCATTTACAAATGTTTTACAATTTATAAATACTAATCATGATAACATCGGTGATCCTTCTTATAAAAAAACAGTTTATTACTGGGCAAAAGGCATTGGCATAATAAAACGTGAAGTGAAAACTTTTAATTCAATAAAAACAGATTTATTAGTTAGACATGGATAACAAAACAATTAAATTAAAAATTATGAAAAAAATTATTATCAGCCTTGTTTGTTTGGTTATAGTACTTACAGAGGCAAAGACACAAGTTACTACAACAACAAAGCAAAAATTTGACGCTGACTTGCTATTCAAAAAGTCAAAAAAACAAAAAACTGCCGGATGGATATTATTAAGTTCAGGGATGGGACTGGCGATTACCGGATTCATATTATGGTCTAAAGAAGCATCAGAGCAATCTATAAATACCGCAACCACTGTTATTACTTTTGGATTCTATAATGCCCCCGAACCTAAACAATCAGGCTTAACACCTGCTTTTATAGGCATAGGAGGAGGTGCAATGCTAACCAGCATACCATTTTTTATCAGCTCCGGAAAAAATAAACGTAAAGCAAATCTTATGATTAAAGATCAGAAAGTTTTTTTTAATCCCTTTTTAAATATGAAAAATCACATGCCTTCTATAGCAGTAAAAATAATTTTATAACCTTTTAAAAATTATAATCATGAAAAAAATTTCCATTTGGGCAAAAAATCATGTATGGCAAAGCAGGATGATTATTATTGTCATCTACATATTGCTCAATGTAATTGGCATATTTACCGGGAAATGGTTAAAAGAAATAAATATTGATCTGCCTAAACTCTATTTTACTGCAACTATACTTTCTACAATATTGCTTTGGATAGCATACCCTAACAAGCTACATACAAAACCATCGGTCACGTCTTCCGCTGTGTACGTTCGCAGAAAACTTTTTGATTTTGGTTTAGGAGCTGTTACGTTTTTGATGATAATTTATGCGGGCAACAATTGGGAACATTTATTCATAAAGAGTGAATCTGCACAGGCATCAAAGATTATTCGCATTCCCGGGGACTCCGCTATTACTAATCATCCCCTTTTCAAAAGTTTTATTGCAGATATACAAAGCAAGGACATTAGTAAGCTTAGTCAAAGAGAAAAAATTAAAATAATTAAACAGCAGATCAAAACCATCAAAAAGGACGACAACACATCAAAAAGTAATAAGACCTTACTGATTGTTTTATCTGTTTTAGCAGCACTTGTTTTATTGTATGCACTGGCTGCATTATCATGCAGTATTGCCTGTACGGGCTCTGAAGCGTTAGCTATAATTATTGCCCTGGCAGGAACTTTTCTGATTGTATTTTTTCTTGTTCGAGTAATTAAACGGATCAGCAGACGAGAAATAAAAAAGGAAGAAGCTGAGGCTAAACCTGTACCAATACCATAAATAACGGCTGCGAAACCGTACAAAAATAAGATTACAATCTTGTTAGTTTTTTAATTGCGAGATTTTTTCACGCTGCGCTCTAAAAAATTTATTTCTTTCCTTTTCACCTGTGCCACTGATCAATGTAGCTCTGGTTACAAGAGTATTAAACCCATGCAATAATTTATTACAAAATCGAACATCTTTTGTTAACAGATAATTTAATGCATTATAAGTAATGATAGAAAGTCGTTGATCATCCAGCTCAAGTATAAACGTATTATTGCCAAGAAGAACCTCGTTTACATAAAACTTAAAAGGGATCCCGGGTTTTAAATCTGAAGCTGCCGGCATAAACTTTACACCAATATTTGCCTGTTCCTGCAAATGATTCAGCATCTTATTGAATGAGTCAATTACCATTAAAAAGTCTTCTTTTGTTTTAAATAAACCCGCATCCCTGTAATATTCCAATTGATTTATAGTGCTATTAAATGTTTCCAAATTCCATAACTCTACAGAGGGCAAAATGGTGTATTCCTGTATGATTTGTTGCCCGATCTGAATGCAATCTTCAAAAGGGAAATCTTCTAAAGAAAATATTTTATCCTGGTAGTCGGGATTGTTAAGAAGTGTTTTTAACCAGCAGAAAGTTTTGAAAGCGCCTATCTCGGGGAAAAGATAAAAATAAAAAACAGGTGCATCCTTGCATTGGTAAAACATTTCTCTTTTTTCAAATGAATTAAAATATTTCATTTGTTTCAGCATCCCTTTCAGATATTCCCGGAAGTCAGGATCTGAACCGTTTATATCGGGCGCATTGAATACAACTGTATCATTTTTAAATTGTAAAACCTGGTCCAGAGAAATATTAAAGTGTTCACATAAAATTTTTAGCTCATTTAAAGAAATTGGTTTTTCACCCCGAATACGCCTATAAACGCTATCATAACTTAAATCTAGCAGATCTGCTAATGTATCAACAAGGGATATATGAGATGGAAGAGTATTTTTAATTGAAGCAAATAACTCTTTCTGCAAATCAATTTCGGTCATAGAAAATAAATTTACGGCTTTTTCGTATTTGTTGCTGTGTTCTTTAAGGAATAATAATCATTCTCTCAATGACTATTGTTTTTTTCTTAACTATCAATACCCTGTTCTAAAACTATTTATCCAAAAAAGATAATCTGCTACAACTCAGAATACGTTGGGATTTATCGATTAGCAATCGGGTTACAACGCCGCTACGTTTGCCTTGTAAACAAACATACGTAACAAATAAACCCGGTTTATGAAAAAATTAATTGCCATTACAGTTTTTTTAATAGGTGCTTTTACAGCTAGAAGCCAACCTTCAGAAAACGAGATCGTAATTGCCACCGAAAATGCTAAGGGGGATATTACATTAGTAGAATTACATAAAGCAAATTCCAAACGTGTAAACTTCTTTGTATTTACTAAAGAGAAAAGTAAAAAAACGGACTGGCTTGCGATATACACTCTAACAAGGGCAAGGATAAAAAGCTTTTTTCATCGGAAAAAACTCTATGTTATTAAAGCAGAATCTTCAGCAGACGCTGTTATGAAAATTGAAAAGGTTTTAATAACCAGGAAGAAACTAATTAAAAATATCTGGTTTGATTCGCATGGACATTATGGCAACAGGTATTCATCATTTCGTATTGGGACAGATCAATTCAGCTATAAAAATATTAATGACCATAATGCAATAAAGAATTTACAAAAAATTGCATTGTATTGCGATGAGCAAACTAAAGTCGGATTAGGCTCCTGCTATGCCGGCGCTGATTTTTATTTTCCCGCAACAGATAGCACACCCGCATCCCGAATGAATGGTGATTCCTTAATGATAGGTATGGGAAATATTTTTGCAAAGTCATTGATATATGCCTGTGAAAGCTGGGTTATGTCAAAGCCAGGAATTTTTACTAATAAGTATGGATTTGCAGGTTATCCAATAAATAAAAGATTTAAAGATAGTGTATATGCTCCCGCATGGCAACGACTCGGTAAATGGAGACAATACTCAAACACAAACGGAGAATTAAAAAATATATCAACGGTTGCATTAGACAGAAGTGGTAACATTAATATCAGGCAGCGTAATTACAATGACTTTAAAAAAGCAAAACTTAAAAGCGCAAAAGCTTTAAAACAACTAAAGCCAGGGCTTGCAACTTTTAGTTAATTTCATTCTTATAAATTAAAAACAAAAATATGATAGCTCCATTATTTTTAAAGTTAACAGAATATCCTGCTTTCCGACGTATCATCTGGAAGCCTGTTTACGAAACAATGGCAAAAAACTTTAAAGATTCTGACTGGCATTTTATGAATTATGGCTATGTTCCGTTTGCCTGGGAAAAGGCACTGACATTGCGGGAGGAAGACGAGATAAATCGTTATCCGCTGCAGTTGTACCATTATTTAGCCTCTTTAATTGATGTATCAGGAACAGAAATGCTGGAGGTAGGCAGTGGCCGCGGTGGCGGCGCCAGTTATATAAATAAATATTTAAAGCCAAAACAAATAACAGGTTTGGATATTGCATACAATGCAGTGAAGCTGGCTAATGAAAATCATGCAACCAGGGGATTAAAATTTGTTCAGGGTAGTGCAGAAAACCTTCCTTTTTCCGATGAAAGTTTTGACGTGGTAATTAACGTAGAATCCTGCCATGCATACGGATCGGTTCCTGCATTTTTGAAAGAAGTAAAAAGGGTCTTACGGCCAGGAGGCTATTTGTTATGCACTGATATGCGTTCACCAAATGGCATGAGAACACTTAAAAACAATTTGCTTGCAACAGGCATGTGCTTATCGAAAGAGGAAGTTATTACTGAAAATGTAATCAATGCAATTGAATATGAGGAAAATATAAAGCAAAAAAGAATTTCAGACAATATCCCAAAATGGTTCACAAAAGCTTTTAAAGAATTTGCTGGTGTAAGAGGTTCTCAGATTCACCAGGATTTAAAAAATTCTTCGTTAGTATATCATCGGTTTGTTTTGCAAAAACATTTTAAAACTATATAACTTTTAATCATGAAAATTACAATTTGCCTGTGGATGCTATTACTTATTGTAATATATGCATCAGCACAAAGAAACAAACAAATAAGCCTGGCCTTTATAAATGCAGGTACATCAAAACCCTTCTCCCAATTTGGTAATCTTGTTTCCGATATTCATCAACCGGGTATAGAATTAGGATATGCATTTAATTGGAAAACAAAACATAAGCATGACTGGTTCCAGGAAATTAAACTTTCCTATTTCTATCACAGGTTTGTTCAGCATGCCATTCCCCTATATACTGATTTTGGATATCGGTACAAATTTTCAAAAAGATGGTCTGCGCAGGCAGCTATTGGCGCAGGTTATATGCACTCTCTCCCGGCAACGGCGCAACTCACCTTACAAAGTAATGGTGAATACAAAAACGGTAAAGGCATAGGGCGGATGCAGGCGTTAGGTGTACTAAATGTAGGCACATCATATACTTTAAATCCATCTGCAAATAAATTTGCAAAGATTTTTATAACATGGCAACAAATGCTTCAAATGCCTTTTATAAATGCGTATGTGCCGCTGCTTCCATACAACAGCTTATTGCTTGGTGTTAGTCTTCCATTAAAATCAACTAATAAATAGATATCATGAAAAAATATACTCTTATAATATCAGTATTAATTCTTGCAATATCCTGCAAAAAAGCGCAAATTGTTGAAACAGCATCTATAGGGGTGCAGGGTTCATGGACAGATTCGAGCCAAAAACATCCGAAAAATGTTTTATTCAAACAATTATTGGAGAAATATAAAGCAAAAGGATTACCGGGCATATCGCTTTTGGTTCGTGATAAAAGCGGTACATGGCTGGGTGCGGCAGGCAAGGCTGATATCGAAAACAATATTGACTTTGTACCGGGAACTATTTCGAAAGTAGCTAGTATAACAAAGTTGTTTATGGGTGTACTAACATTTAAATTAATGGAAGATTCCTCGAAAACCGGCATTGGTTATGCAGCCTTAGGACAGCCAATTAAGAAATGGCTTCCGCAAAGTATTATCAGCAAACTTCCGAATGGAAATCTTATCACTCTTGGGCAATGTCTAAAACACGAGACAGGAATCCCTGATATAATTGAAGAGGATGCTTTTTACCTCGCCGTATTAAATGATCCAAATAAAAAATGGGGAGCTGAGCAATTACTTTCTTTTATATATAATAAACAACCACTTTTCTCACCATCTGATAGTGCTATTTATTCTAACACAAATACCATTCTAGTATCAATGGTCCTTGAAGTGGCAACCGGCAATAAGCATTCGGATCTTTTAAAACAATACATTTTTAACCCAATGGCTTTAACCAATACTTATTATCAGCCAAATGATCTTTTACCAAACAACGTTGCACAAGGGTATTACGACTTATATAATAATAATACGATAGTTAATGTATCTAATCTTGTAACTGGCAGCGGCAACGGTTATGGGGGTATTTACAGCAATTTGTTTGATTTGTATAAATTTGCGGATGCTGTATTTTTAAAACAATCATTTCTCACCTCCAGGTCATTAAATATAATGAACACCTATGGCAAACAGGATGGCGATAATTTTTATGGTTATGGAATACAAAAATCATTTTCAAGTCATGGATTTTCAGGGTATGGCCATAAAGGAAGAGATGTTGGATATACGGCTAACCTGTTTTTTTTCCCAAATAAAAATGTAACCCATATATTTTTTATTAATTATGGAACTGATTCAAAAAGTTATCTTAGGCAGGTGTTCTATGATTTTCAGGATGAGCTATTAAATTTGACATTAAACTAAAATCATCATCTAAATATTTTTTATGAAAAAGATAATTATCCTGTTATTGATGGCTACAATTCTTAACTCCTGTGTTAGGTCTTTATACCCCCTTACAGAAAATGAGAAAGAAATGATCTTCAAAAAAGAATTATTAGGAAAATGGAAGCCAATAAATGAAAATGCAGAATATATTATAGATACGTTGAACGGCAGCCAGGGCAAAACATATACTGTAATGATAATTGAAAGGGATTTAGGTAAAAAAACTATCGATACAAGCAATTTTTTAATGACGCTTGTAAATATTAAGGGACAATATTTTCTCGATTGCATTCCTGACCCCTCTTATCTGGATTATCCCAATTTAAGCGATTTAACCAGACCTTTATTCATAGTAAGTCATTTTTTTATTAAAATTCATTCAATCGGTAAAAACATGGTTACCATGTCGGTAATTGAAAACGATGCACTTTTTCGTTTGTTAAAAACCAACAAAATAAAGATGGAATATAAAATAATCAATGATGACGAAATATTATTGTTGGATAAGACAAAGGTACTCCGGCAAAAGCTGATTGAGTTAGAGAAATTTACATCAGTTTATAAAAAGAAAGATAGCTTAGTCAGGATAAATAAGTAATTAACAGGCAGTATTTTATTCAGTACTATTACATCCGCTGCTGCATCACTTCATATAAAATCATTCCGGCAGCAACGGAAACATTAAACGATTCAAAATTATTTTTCATTGGGATATTAAATTGCTCATCACAAACTTTCATCAGGGCAGGAAAAATACCTTTGTCTTCACTGCCCATAACAATTGCACAGGGCTCTGAAAAATCAAGATCAAATATTTTTTTAACGGCTTTCATTTCACTGGCAAAAACTTTAATTCCATTAAGATGCAGTTCATCTACCGCTTTCATAAGACTCGTTACCCGGCAAACAGGAATATCTTCTAAAGCACCGGCAGAAGTTGCAATGGCATCTTCGTTTAAAGCGCCGGTACCTTTATCCGGTATAATAATAGCATGAACTCCGCAGCTGTAGGCTGTTCTGGCGAGGGCACCAATATTCCGGATATCCGTAATTCCATCTAATAACAAAAACAATGGCACCTCTCCGCTTTCTACAACAAATGAAATTACCTGCTGCAGATCCTGGTATTTTATTTTACCTTTTACTGCAACGCAACCATCATGATTCTCTATGTTGAAACCATTTATTTTCTCTATTGGCACTTTATTTACCGGGATTTGATGGTCCTCAGCCAGTTTTCTTATCTCATCACCCTGCTTACCATAAATAGTATTGGCAAGGTAAATTCTTTCAATTTGTTCACCTGCAATCATTGCATCAATAACTTTTTGTTGACCAATGATCAAAGTGTTTTTTTTGGGACGGTGCTGCTGGGTTGGTCTGAAATTTCTCACTATTCAAAAATATGAATTGAATTGTCTTACCAATTAATAAAAAATGGGTAGCGCATTAGAAAGTTTAGAAGGTCTTCCCTATCGGGGGAGATGCGATAGCTATCGGATTATAGGGCCTTATTTTAATCCAAAGGCCTGTTTAACCTTTTTTACATAATCTAATTTTTCCCATGTAAATAACTCCACGCTTACCTTTTTTACTTTACCATCGGGTGAAGTGAATATTTTGGAAACCACTTCATTTTTACGGCCCATATGGCCATAAGCAGCAGTTTCAGAATATATAGGGGTTCTTAACTTTAAACGCTGCTCAATAAAATAAGGACGCATGTCAAAAATGCCTTCGACTATTTTCGATATTTGTCCATCCGTTAAAGCAACCTTTGCAGTGCCATACGTATTTACATTTATACTGGTAGGTTGCGCAACACCAATTGCATATGAAACCTGTACAAGTATTTCATCACAAACGCCGGCAGCTACAAGATTTTTGGCAATGTGGCGGGTAGCATACGCCGCACTCCTGTCCACCTTAGATGGATCTTTGCCGCTAAATGCTCCACCACCGTGTGCACCTTTACCGCCATAGGTATCAACAATTATTTTTCTTCCTGTTAAGCCCGTATCCCCGTGTGGACCGCCAATAACAAACTTACCCGTTGGGTTAATGTGGTACTTAATATCGTTGTTAAAGAGTTTAGCGTATTTTTTATATTTTGATTTAACCCGTGGCACAAGAATATTTACCATATCATTTTTAATCTTTGCCAGCATCTTTCCTTCGCTGTCAAAATCATCATGCTGCGTTGAAACAACAATTGCATCTATTCTCACCGGCTTATTATTATCATCATACTCCAGGGTTACCTGGCTTTTGGCATCCGGACGTAAATATTTAATTTGCTTATTCTCTCTTCTGAGTGCTGCCAGTTCGATCAAAACTTTATGTGCAAGATCAAGTGCCAGCGGCATATAATCTTCTGTTTCATTAGTTGCATAACCAAACATCATTCCCTGGTCGCCTGCTCCCTGTTCTTCTTTACTTTTCCTGTCAACACCTTGATTAATATCAGAAGATTGTTCATGTATGGCAGAAAATACGCCGCATGAATTTGCCTCAAACATATACTCGCTTTTAGTATACCCGATCTTGCGGATAACCTCACGGGCTATGCTTTGCACATCGAGATATGCTTTTGATTTAACTTCACCGGCTAACACTACCTGGCCTGTTGTAACCAGGGTTTCACAAGCTACTTTACTTTGAGGATCGAAAGCTAAAAAATTATCAATTAGTGCATCACTGATCTGGTCAGCTACTTTATCCGGATGTCCTTCACTCACAGATTCAGAAGTAAATAAATAGGGCATATTTTTTATTTTTTTGGAAGCGCAAAACTATGCCTTAACGATGAAGGAACAAAATGCATTTATAAAAAAAGTGGATTATAACCTGGAATAAATTATCCGCAACCTTATCCTGTTAGCTGCAGTAGAACCCCCAACAAGTTTCACACGTCCAAATGCAACATTATTCAAAGGAAATAATAATGGACTTACAGGAATATTGCATTCATCTATATATCCCGTTGGCATATTAATATAATTCGGTGCTCTGAGCCTTAATGTGGGAATAATTCTTTTACCGGTAATTATTTTTTGTACATACCGGGAAATATTAAATGAATACCTGGCTACAGTTTTACCGGAGGCATCGATTACTAAAGTTTTAAAACCGCCATAGTTACCAACATCAGGTTGTCCCTGAATGGTATTGAAATCACATGGAACAGCATGGTATGCGCCTTTTGCTGAATCCCTCAGATCAAGAAAAAGAAAATTAGGAGGTGTAAATATAGTATCCAATGGATTGGGTGAAACCTGCTCCATTATTAATTCTGCCCTGTGTACTATTCTGTTTGATAAACCTGTTAAACCCGGAATTTTAAGCTCAGCATAACTGCCAGGAGAGGTTTGAATATAAATAAAATTATCACCTGCAGGTGGCTGGTTAGTGTTTTGACTAATTTCTGATCCGGTGCGGTTTCTTACAATGTTGTTTGCACTTTGATTACCCGGGAATAAACTAAAATTGGTAACAACGGAAGTATCCGTAGATCCTGTTCTTTTGTATTTATAATATATCGCAAGTTTAGTTTTACCATCCGTAAGGCTATAATATGTTAAGGCATTACCTATATTATCCGGAACTATTGCAAAGCCTTTAAAAAAATCCTTAAATGCTGAATCTGTCTTTATTGTATCCTTTGCCAGCAATGCCAGCGCAAACGAATTATTTAATTTTATCCGAAGTTGATTTTTTGAAAGATCCATAAATGCTTTTACTGAATCTGATAATCTTTCGGGGGTGTAGGTTGCTGATCCTAATACTGCGGGCTTAAAAGGATAAAAAGAGCAACTGCTTGAATCGGATTTAAATGCATTTGCAATTTCGTGTACCTGTACCCTTTGCGGAATGGTAATATCTCCAAATGTTCTTTTGTAACTCAATACTAAAACAACTGAATCAAATGTAATATCGGCAGCTTTAGCAGGAAAAACAAATGGAAAGGTTCGGGGCTTTAATTCAGTATAAATAATTGCCTTAGTGGTACCAAATAAAGGATCGTTACCAATATAACCAAGTACATGCTCATCTGTAGGATATATAGTAGCACATTCTTTACCGGAAGGAATTGAATCAATATTATTGGCTACTACATTTATAATAGTATCAAATGTATTTACATTATCTACTGCCGGAATCAGGTTGCTTCCTAAATTAGTAGTGTCGATCTTTGTGCAATGCCAGCCCAAAAGCGCAAAAAAAATAAGACCCGTAAAAGCTACAGTAAGTTTAGTTTTGATCACAGTAAAAATTTGATATAAACAGGTAATTTTTATTTTGCGGCAAGGTCGGCATACAATTGTAAATAGTCTGTTAAATCTGACTCTGCGTTGAATTGCAGAACCTTTTTACCTTTTACTTTAATAAATTCTTCCGCTAATTTTTTATCAACTTTTTCAGCACCAAAAGTTATTGCATCTGCATAAGTTGCACCGCCCCTAAACATTGATGTATTTGATCCTTCATTATAAACTTCGATATCACAATCTCTCATATTTGCATTTAAAGTGGCAAGTTTTACAAATTCCTTTCCCATTTTTTCCTTGTAGGTATTTTGCCCAATGGTATATATCACTTTGCAATTGCTGAATACGGGCTCTTTTTTATAAGCACATTTAATATACATAGGTATAAGTCCGGTCATCCATCCGCTGCAATGAATAATATCAGGCGGCCAGCCAAATTTTTTCACCGTTTCAAGAGCGCCCTTGCAAAATAAAACAGTTCTCAGCGCATTATCTTCAAACCACTTTTCAGCATCATCATGAAATAATGTTTTTCTTTTAAAATAATCTTCATTATCTAAAAAATATATTTGCAGGCGGGCATTGGGTAAGGAAGCTACCTTAATAACCAAAGGATAATCATCCCCATCAATTGAAACATTGATCCCCGATAATCTGACTACTTCATGTAAACGGTGGCGTCTCTCATTTATCATTCCAAAGCGAGGCATAATACACCGTACTTCCATCCCTGTTTCATTGGATTTTACAGCTAATCTATTTACAATCTCCGCAAACTCTGTCATCTCTAAATAAGGTGACATTTCATTGGCTATAAATAAAATTCTTTTCTTTGTTGACATTAGCGAAGGGTTAAATTGCAATAGAGTTCTAAAAGTGCGGCGAAGTTACTATTTTTTTTCTGTAAAATCCCTATGTGTAGCAATGTTTACACTTACTTATAAAGTAAAATGATAATTATAAAAACCATAGATGGAATAACATCGCGGTTAAGAAAATTCAGGTCTATACATTCTTCAATTGGCTTCGTGCCTACTATGGGAGCGTTACACAAAGGCCATATTTCCTTACTGCAAAATTGTAAACAGGTTTGTGAATTAGCTGTATCAAGCATTTTTATAAACCCTACACAATTTAATAATGCAGATGATTTTAAAAAGTACCCCGTTACGCTGGAACAGGATATTTATACATTAGAAAAAAACGGGTGTGATGTATTATTTCTCCCCGATACAAATGAAATGTATCCTGATGAAACTATCCCGAAAAAGCATTTTGATCTTGGTCAACTGGAAATTATTCTTGAAGGGAAATACAGGCCCGGCCATTTCCAGGGTGTTTGCCAGGCAGTAAAACGTTTACTTGAAATTGTAATGCCTTCTCATGTATTTATGGGACAAAAAGATTATCAGCAATGCATGGTAATAAAAAAATTATTGGAAATAGAAAATTTAAATACTCAACTTATTATTTGCACCACACTGCGGGAAGAAAACGGGCTTGCTATGAGCAGCCGAAATCTTAGGTTGAGTGAAAAACAAAGAGAGGATGCTGCTGCAATTTATAAAACGCTGAGGCATGTAAAACAAAATATAAGGTCCGGTTCTTTATTGCAATTAAAAAAAGATGCACAAGATTATTTATCAGGTAATAATTTTAAAGTAGAGTATGTAGAAATTGCTGAAGCAGATAATTTAAACATTGTGGATGAATGGGATGGGGTTACCAGGCTGGTAATTTTGGCTGCTGCTTTTATTGGTGATGTAAGGTTAATAGATAATATCTTATTAAAAGATTAAGTTATCCTTATCTAACTTGTAAACCAATATGAAAAAGCTTTTATCTGTTTTTACATATACTTTCTTTCTTGGTGTTGGATTATTTTTAGTGTGGTGGCAATTTGATAAAATGACGCCACTGCAAAAGTTGCAGTTTGGTGAATCATTGAAATTTGCTAACTACTGGTTGCTGCTTCCTATAATTCTTTTAGTGCTCTTAGGTCATATAAGCCGTGCTGTACGCTGGAAGATTTTAATTGAACCGATGGGTTACATTCCATCTACAAAAAATACCTTTTATGCGGTAATGTCAGGATATCTCTTAAATACTTTTGTGCCCCGGGCTGGTGAAATTTTAAAATGTACATTACTAAGCCGTAGCGAAAAAATACCTTTTAATAAACTTATTGGTACCATATTGGTTGAAAAAGTTTTCGATCTGGTCTGCTTCATAATTTTTATTATTATTACTATTCTGATACAGATCGACCACGTTAGCTCGTTTGTTAAGGAAAAAGTTTTACAAATTGGTGATAACAATCATGCTATTCCGGTTTGGATAAGGTTGCTGTTAATAACCGTAATCTTATTTCTTATTATTTTTTTTTTAAAATGGCTTTTTAAAAAATTTTCGTATCATAGACATATCATTGGTTTAAAGGGATTTAATCTTGGGCTTAAGGAAGGCTTTAGTGTAATTGCACGTCTCAAAAAAAGGGATTGGTTTATTTTTCATACTATTTTTATCTGGGCTATGTACTTACTCCAGGTCTATAT